>SUVT01000042.1 GCA_015061845.1 Lentisphaerota bacterium | reverse complement strand
ACGGAGTGATGTTCCATCCCTATCTGCAGGGGGAACGGTCGCCGTATTGGGACCCGAACCTGCGCGCCAGTTTCACGGGTGTTTCCATCAGTTCAACCAAAGGGGATTTCATTCGAGCCCTCTTTGAAGGCGTGGCATACTCCTTGCGGGATTGTTACGGAACCATCAAAGAGATGGGATTGCCGGTAAAACGGATTTTTCTGATCGGCGGCGGAGCCCGGGGAAAACTATGGAGTGAAATCATTTGCAATGTCTTTGGAGTTCCGGTTCAAATTCCGGTTCCCGGAGACGCCTCTTTCGGATCGACTCTGCTTGCCGGAACCGGAGCAGGAGTGTTTTCCGACAGCCGGGATGCCGTCAGGAAATGTCTGCATGTGGATCGGGAGATCCTGCCTGATCCAGCCTTGACGGAATTTTACCGGGAAGAGTTCAAAACCTACCGTGCCATCCACGATGCGCTGGCGCCTGTTTATACGAAAAGATAAGCCAATTTAACATGGAGAAGAATATGATTGCAGAACGCAGCAGTTACATGTATGAGATGATTCATACAGAGTTGATCGATGCTCTCGGAGCAGAGTTTGTCAATGTGCGCGACGTCGACCGCTTCGGTCATTCCGTGGATTATTACTGGATCCCGGAAATGTGGCACGATCGGGGCATGGAAACGCCGAAACCGGACTTTGTGTGCCATCCCTCAACCACTGAGGAAGTTGCAAAAGTCATGAAGATCGCCAACCAGTACAGGATCCCCGTTGTTCCTTGGGGCGGCGGTTCGGGGTCTCAGGGCGGTGCGCTCCCCGTTTACGGCGGCATCATCATGGATATGAAGCGCATGAACAAATATTATGGTGTCGACAAGGAGTCCATGACCGTCAGCTGTCAGACCGGGATCATCGCCCAGCATCTGGAATGGAACTGCAACAAGGAAGGTTTTTCCACCATGCACCTTCCGGCATCCATCTCCTGTGCAACCATCGGCGGATTCCTTGCCCACCGCGGAACCGGGGTGCTTTCCACCAAATACGGAAAAATCGAAGATATGGTCATGTCTCTGGAAGTCGTGACTCCCACCGGAGAGATCATTCGGACTCTTCCCGTCCCCCGTCATGCTTCCGGACCTGACCTGACCATGCTTTTCGTCGGCAGCGAAGGAACATTGGGAATCATCACAGAAGTTACGCTGAAAGTTCACCCCCAGCCGGAAAAAAGAGAGTTCCGTGCTTACATCTTCAAGGATTTCCACACCGCTATGAGTGCCGGAGCGGAACTGATGCGCAGCCGTCTGCAGCCCTGTGCCATCCGGTTGTACGATGAAACAGAAACCAAAACTCACGTCAGAAAAGTGTTCGGCATGGATCTGGATCAGGGAGCCTACCTTGTGTTCGGGTTTGATGGTTACTCTGATATCGTGGATTGCCAGATGCGTTATGCCCGTGAGATCATGGAAAAGAAATACAACGGACAGGATCTTGGCAGCAAGGGCGGTGATCTCTGGTGGGAAAACAAGTACAAATTCTTCTATCCGCCTTATATTTTCCACGTTCCGCAGGCTTATGGAACCCTTGACACCGTGGCAACCTTTTCGAATATTGAAAATGTCTATCACGCCATGAAAAAAGTTGTGAATGAGAACTTCCCGAAAGCCCGGTTCATCGGACACTTCTCTCATTGGTACGAATGGGGCTGCATGCTCTATGCCAGATTCATTTTTGAGAAAGAAGATGTTCCGGAAGATCCCCGCGAAGCTGTGGCACTCTACAACAGAGTCTGGGATCTTGCAATCAAGGCGGCGATCGACAACGGCGGTGTGATCAACGAACACCACGGTGTCGGTTTGAAACTCGGACGCTTTATGAAGTATCTCTATGGTCCAGCCATGCCGGTTCTGGAAAAGATCAAAAAAGAATTGGATCCCAACCACATCATGAACCCCGGGAAAATGGGTCTGTAAAGGAGTTTTGAACATGAATATCGAAAAATTTTCCGATGCGATCAAATATTGCCGTTTCTGCTTCATGTGCCGTCATCTTTCCGGTATCGGGAACGTGACTTTCACCGAAGCGGATACCCCCCGTGTCCGCGCCTCCATGATTTACGGAGCAACCTTGCGACCGGAAACATTGACCAACGACGATTTGATCCGGACGATGTACCGTTCCGATCTGAGCGGAGCCTGCCGCAGAAACTGCGTTCATCACTTTGATGAAGTCGGTCTGACACTGGCTTATCGTGCAGATATCGTGAATCTGGGAGCTGCTCCCGAAGCGATCAAAGCCATTGCAGCAGAGTTGGAAAACTGGAAAGATTGGACCGTTTCCGGCAGTGGAAAAGTTGCTTATGTTGCAGATCAGTACTCCATTGATTCCGGAGCTGCGGCGGCATTCGGAAAGCTTGCCGGTGAGTTCCAGACCGTTCAGGGCGGCAGCTGCGGAAAAGGGCTGTATGTCCTCGGATTCCATGAAAGCGCAAAGAAAGTTGCGGAAAAGTTTGTCAGCGTTCTGAGCAGCACCAAAGCAGAAACCATCGTTGTCAGCAACTCGGCAATTTATGACATGCTGGTGAACACCTGTCCGGAGCTTGGCATCACCGTCCCAGGCAAGGTCATGCACTCCACTGAATTTCTTGCAGGAATCAAATGCAAACCACTGGGCGATATCTACTATCTGGAAAGCGATTTTCTGCGGAACTACAACGATGACTATGCCGCACCGAAAGCTCTTCTGAGAGCAAACGGCGCAAACCTGAAAGCCTTCGGAACAAATGATGAAGAATCCTATTCCTGTGCGGAAGGTGCAGTTATTCTTGATAAGATCGAACCTGCTCTGGTTGAGAAACTTGCAAACTATATTGCTGCCCGTGCAGATCATCCGGAAAGTGACATTATCGCAGTTGCATCTCCCTACACAAAAGTACAGCTGAAGAAGTATACTACCCTGAATGTCAAAACAGTGGAAGAGCTTCTGGCAGAACAGCTTTGAGGAGTCGATCATGGCACTTGTTACAATGAATGAGATCCTTCCGGCGGCACGGAAAGAAAAACGTGCCATCGGAGCCTTTAATGTTGGAAATTACGAAACGACTTTAGCCGTGATGAAAGCGGCTGAAGCGGAAAAATCTCCGGTGATCATCCAGGTCTATAACCGTCTGTTTGAATCGGAAAAAGCCTCTGATATTGCAGGGATGCTGATCCGGGTTGCCCAGCGGTGCAATCAGCCGGTCGCGCTGCATCTGGATCACGGTGCAACGCTGGAATCGGTGGCAATCGCTCTCCATGCAGGCTACACCTCTGTCATGTATGATGGATCACGGCTTCCTTTTGCGGAAAATGCTGCAAACACAAGACTTGCAGCAGATCTTGCCCATGCGGCAGGCTGCACCGCTGAAGGTGAAATCGGACATGTTGCGCAGGGCGATGAAACCTCTTTGACCTCTGTGGAAGAAGCAGTTGAATTTGCCAAACTCACCAATGTTGATGCTTTGGCAGTTTCCATCGGAACTGCCCACGGTTATTACAAGGCGGAACCGAAGCTGGATATTGAACGGTGCAGAGCCATTGCAGATGCCCTGCCCGATATGCCGCTGGTTCTTCACGGCGGTTCCGGAACACCTCTGGAAGCTGTCCGCGAATCCATTCATAACGGAATCGCTAAAATCAACATCGCAACTGAATACATGGATACTTACCTGAAGAGTTCCCGTGCGGAACTGGAAAAGCTGAACGGCAAGTTTGTTCCTGTAGACAAATTCTTTGATCCGGTGGTGGATGCCTGTGCAGCCCATGCCGCAAGATTGATCCGGTTCTTTGCCGGAAAATAAAAGGGGAAAATAAAATGAAAGTACAGAAAGTCAATGATTATCAGACAATGAGCCAGATTGGAGCCGATATCATCTACGATGCAGTAGTCTCCGCTCTTTCTCAGGGCAAACACTTCAATCTGGGTCTTGCAACCGGACTTACAATGATCGAACTTTACCGTATTCTTGCGGAAAAATTCAACAAAAACAAAATCGATCTTTCCAGGCTGCAGACCTGGAACCTCGATGAATATGCTTCTGATGAACACCATGCAGTTCCGCACGATCATCCGCTGAGTTACTGGAAATATATGCACGAAAAACTGTTCAGTCACTTTGAAGCAGAACGGAACTTCAAGGAAGAACAGGCTCACTTCCCCGATCCGGCAGATCCGGCAAAATTCGACCGCGAACTTGCTGCCGCAGGAGGTCTTGATCTTCAGCTCCTCGGAATCGGGTTCAATGGTCACATTGCATTCAATGAACCGGAAAAAGAATCGGATATTTCCGTTGAAGCATACGGAGAACTCCCAACGCGTGTTCTTCCGCTGACACAGGAAACCATTGATCAGAATACAGCCTTGACAGCCGGCGGCAACAGTTCTCTCATGCCCCGTTATGCGGCAACCACAGGTATGAAGCCGATCCTCGCCTCAAAGAAAGAGCTGCTGCTTGCCTGTTTCACCCAGCAGGAAGCTCCGCTGCGCACCATGATCAGCGGAAACCGGGCAACCCCTGAACTCCCCGCATCCTACCTGCTGAAACACCCCGATTTTACACTCATCTATACTGCTGATAAAATCAATCTGGAACCGCTGGTATGAAAACGCTGATTAAAAATTGCCGTATCGTTTCCCCCGGAGAGGATATTCCAAAGGGCGGGATCGTTATGGAAAATGACCGGATCACTGCCGTCGGGGAAATCCCTGCTGACGGACAGTATGATTCTGTCATTGACGGAACAGGTTTGATCGCCGCGCCCGGGTTCATTGACATCCATTTCCACGGCAGATCGAATTTCGATTTCTGCGACTGTACAGCAGAGGCTTTTGAGACGATCGGAAAAGGGAAACTCCAGGATGGTGTCACAGGTTTTCTTGCCACCTCCTTGAGTGTTTCTTACGATGATCTGGAGAAATTCTGTCATCTGGCAGAGGATTACAAGAAGAATGTTCCCGATGGGGCCACACTTCTCGGAATCCATTTGGAAGGACCGTTTTTCAATCCGCCCTGCGCCGGAGCCCAAAACCCTGATTTTCTGAAAAATCCGGATATTGCACTCGTTGATGAACTGAATGCGATTTCTCCGGTGAAAAAAATCTCTTTCTCACCGGAACTGCCCGGAGGCTTGGAGTTTACCAAAGCTCTGACGGAACGCGGCATCATGGCATCCGGCGGTCACACCGAAGCGGACTATGAATGTTTTGAACAGCACCGGGCAGCCGGAATGAAACACTTGACCCATTTCTGCAATGTTATGACACCCGTCCACCATCTGCGGTTCGGCATGGTCGGCGGCGGGCTTATGGCTGATGATGTCTATGTGGAAATGATCTGCGACGGCGTCCACCTCTGCGACCAGATGATCCGTCTGATCGCACGGCTGAAAGGACCGGAGCGGATGATGCTCATCACCGATGCGATGCGGGCTTCTGCTATGCCGGACGGAAATTACACGCTGGGCGGTCTGCCGGTCATTGTGAAAGACGGCTGTGCCAGATTGACCACCGGACCGGTTGCAGGAAGTACACTGCGGTATCACAACGGATTGAAGCGGCTTGTAAATCTCACCGGTTTGCCGTTATGCGAAGCGATCCGGGCAACCAGCTTGAATCAGGCGGAAAGTTTGGGAATAAAAAATCGCGGACGGCTTGAAAAAAATTATATCGCTGATATTGTACTGCTGGACGGAAATCTTGATGTCCGGAAGACAATTTGCAGCGGAAAACTGAAATGGCAATCACAACCCTGAAAAGGAGAAAATAACATGAACAATCAAATCGGCGTATTGGATCGCTGCGGAACGATCGACGAACGCAGAATCGCTTTTTACAAGGAAATCGGACTTGACTGCATTCAGCTTGCAGGAGTCTATGAAGATTGGCTCGCCCCCACCCCAGAAGCAAGAAAAGCAACGGATGAACTTTATGCGCTGCTGCAGAAATATGAAATTTCTGTCCCCACAATGTTCTTCTCTTATCCCAACCAATGGAGTACCGAATTCGGTCTGGTTCCACAGCGTTACCGTGCAGAACGGATTGCTCTTTCCTGCCGTCAGATGGAATGGGGAAGAAAGTTCGGGGCAAAATATTTCGCATGCCATGTGGGATTTGTCCCCGAAGAACGGGATGAAACTTACAAGCAGTTCATCCTCGACCTCAAGATGCTTGCCAGATTCGCCGCAATCAACGATCAGTATTTCATGTTTGAAACCGGAACAGAAACTGTTGCCGGACTGGGTGAAATGATCGCTGATATCGACGAACCCAATGTGGGGATCAACTTCGACCCAGCCAACTTCCTCTATTACAACGGCGATGCCCCTGCAAAACTGGTCGATCAGCTCTGCAATAAGATCCTGACCGTCCACTGCAAAGATGCCAGACGTCCGCTGGAAGGGGAAAAATACGGAAAAGAAACGGTTCTCGGACAGGGCGAAACAAACTTCCGCGTTCTGCTGAAACGGATTCTGGACAATGGCTTCAATGGTCCGCTTATCATTGAACGGGAACTTGCCCCGGGACCGGAACAGGAAAAAGATTTCAGAGATGCTGTTCAGCTCATTAAATCTGTTATGAAAGGAGAAAAATAATGATCAGAATCGGAATCATCGGAACAGGCCGCATGGGAAACGCCCATGCGAACAATATCGCAAACATTGAAGATGCAGAAATTTCTGTGATCTATGATATCAATCCGGAAAAAATCACCGCATTCCTGGAAAAGCATCCGGGAGCGAAAGTTGCAAATTCTCCTGAAGAACTGGTTTCCAGTCCGGAAGTTGACCTCATTGCCATCACCTCCCCCACCTACTGCCACGCAGAAGGTCTTCGTGCTGCAATGAAAACCGGGAAACCGATTTTCTGCGAAAAACCCCTCTGCCGCACCCGCGCAGAACTGGATGAACTTGCACCGCTGCTGAGAAGCTATAACAATCTCTTTGCAGTCGGTTTCGTCCGCAGATACTCCCCCGGTTTCATCACCTTCAAAAAACTGCTTGAAGAAGGAAAAATCGGTAATGTTATCGCATCTGCAGTCACCTGTCTTTTTGGAGGTTTCTGCCGTGAATGGGGCGACTGGTTCACCGATTACAAGAAATCCGGCGGTGTGATCCTTGACATGCTGGCACACCACTGCGACCTGCAGAACGGTCTCTTCGGAAAACCGGAAACGGTTTATGCAAAAGCTCTTCTTCTGAATACAGATGTTGAAAAGCCCCGGGATTATGTCAGCACCACATTGACTTACAAAAACAACATCGTCAGCAATATGGAATGTTCCTGGTTCCGCGGCGGTCCCAACGAAACAAGCATGATCGTTTACGGCGAAAAAGGCTCTCTGAAACTGACCGATACCGGCATCAGTTTCTACGATATCGGCGGAGCTGAAACCAAGATCGAAATTGATGACGGAGTTCTCGGACCTCTGCAGAAAGCCATCTCCGGCGGAATGTATGCAGCTGAAATGGCTGCGATCATTGATTGCATCAAGACAGGCAAGAAACCTTTTGCCGGTGTGGAAGAAGCCATTGCCGCAATGGAAGTTGCTCTTGCCATGATGGAATCCGCTGAAACCGGAGCAGTTTCCAAGCTCTGATCAGAGATTTCAGAAAAAAACATACTGAGGGCTGTTGCAAAACTGTTTTTGCAATGGTCCTTTTTTTTACATTTGTCCGTTTGCAGAAAGCATATTTCTCATTTTCTTATCAAGGGAAGATCTCATAAGATTTTTTTCTTTCATTTCACTCAACAGAAAAAAATATACCGGTTTAAATTTACTTAAGGGGCTTGACAAAAACATATTCTTGAGTATAATATGTATGATAATTTAAAGTATAATTACCCAAGGAGTCTTAAAAATGAAAAATGCAAGTAGTACACATTCATGCCTGTGTACAGGCATGAAGCACCGGTGCTTCACGCTGATTGAATTACTGGTCGTTATCGCTATCATCGCCATTCTGGCAGGAATGCTTTTGCCTGCACTGAACAATGCCAGAGAAAATGCAAGAAGTACAAATTGCAAAAGTAACATCAAAATGGTCAACTCAGCCTTAATGCGTTATACAACAGAAAATGATGATTATCTGCTTCCCGCATACATCAGAAAAACCGGTTCCGGCTTTTCTTCTTACTGGTCCTCCTTCCTTCATCAAAGAAAATTTGATGTCTTCAGCGGTGATGCCTGGAATCGGAAAGCTGTTTGGCGCTGTCCGACAGAACAATACCGTAAAAACAACGGTGTTGATGGACTTTTTGTTGATTATGGAATCAATGCAAACACAAACGGCTGTTGGATTAACGGAAGTTCTATTACATGGTCCAGCACTAAATTCAATAAAATCACTGCTATAAGAGCGGCCTCTCAGCGTTCCCAGTTGGCTGATATTCAAACCAGTTACGCAGCGGCTTATGGAATTGGACGTGTTCACGACATAAGTTCCACAGGATATCAGAATCTCAAAGCACGGCATAATCAGAACATCAACTTTGCATTTCATGACGGACATGTTGCTCATATCCAAAAATACCAAATTCCGGTCAAGAGCGGCACTTACGGTCATAACTCCGGGTTCGTTGCCGATGGAACTTACGACTATCCTTATTAATAGCGGCAAAAAAAGTTGAAATAGGAATTGGGGCTTGACAGAATCGCAGAACTGTTTCCCTTGCAAAGCGATGTTATTCTGGTTTTGCGGTATTGGAGTATAAATCATGTTAAAAAAAATATCTCTTCTGGCGGCAGCCCTCTCTGCCGTCTTTTCTCTTACAGCTCAAACAAAAGATTTCCGTCCGAAGTTTGACAAAAGCGGAATGAAAGGGAACATCACAACGCAGGCGAACCCGTGGTTCCCGTTCAACAAACCCAGGATCCATGCCCTCGGCGGTCCCAATTATGCTGCAAAAGAGTTCATCGGGAACAATATCTGGGGACAGGGACTGGAAGTCATGCAGAACTACGGTTTCGATGTTGTCTATATCGAAATCAATGACGGCGCGTGGTATCACACTCTTGTCGCTGCCCTGAAGCAGGCAAAAGAGATGAATCTGAAAATCAAGCTGGGGATGTTTGTGGGTATTTACAATCACAAAAACCCCGACAAAACCGCAGAGAAACTGATAAAGGTCTGGCGCAATTTCAAAGACGATATCAAAAATCATCCGAACCTTTACCGCATTGACGGACGACCGGTGGTTTTGATTTACACGCCCGGTGTATATAAGCCGGAACAGTGGAAAATCGTCATGGATAAACTGGAAAAAGAGTTCGGCCCCATGATCTTTCTCGCAAATCTCCGGGGAATGAAAGGTGCATTGGCATCCAACAGAACCCAAGTTGCAGAGGCTTTGAGAAAATATATGCCCTACTTTGACGGGATCAGCAACTACGGTTCCAGCGGGATCCAGAATCAGCGGGTTCTTGCGGATGTTGTTGCGCCGATCATGCACAAAGAATTTCCGCAGAAGATCTATGAAGGCTGTATTCACAGTACCTATACCTGTCATTTCCACATGGGCGGGCTTGCAGTGGATCTTTCCAGATTCTACCGCGAAAGTTTTGATGTAATGACTAGGGCAAAGCCTGATTCCATCAATATTACAAACCTCTTTGACCATTACGAAAACTCCCTGATTTTTCCCTGTTATGAACGGGAGGACTTCATGGTTCGCTACGCTCAGTATTGGGGCAGCACCCGTCCGGGCGGAAAACCGTTCCCGAAATGGAATCATCCCGAACTGGTCGTAACAAATAATATCATGTCTCTGCTCGGGCGGGATGATATTCAGATGGAAGTCATCGGATTTCCTTTCAATGCAGCGGATACGAAAGTAACGATCCAGCTTGATCTTTGCGATACTGCCGGAAAAGTCATCAAAAAATTCCCGGCAGAAGTTCTGGATCTTTCCAAAAAAGTTCAGGTTCGCAGATACTCTTATCCGGCAATGGATGCGGCAAAATACCGCGGACTTGTCCCCCGGCTGAATTATGTCTGGAGAGGCAAAAATTATAAGATGAACTATAATCCCATGACTCTGGTTTCTGCAGGGATCCGTCCGTATCATATGTGGTGGGCGCGTTCCACCCGGAATGCGCTTCAGGTTCGGTTCGGGGATAAGCCCTGGTATATGGGCAGTGTCGGCCCCGGCGGAACATTGGATTATCCCGAAGGCGGAATCGTGAATTTTATGGGATTCATCAAGCCCACTTGGAACGCCAAGAGCCGCACGAGCAACTATTCCCGTTACTCCATCAAGCGGAACGGCAACGAGTTTTATACATCTCAGGAAGGGACAAAACAGTTACAGATCAACCTTGCGCTCCCCCTGCCCGCAAGCGGGGAAGCTCTTCAGTATTTCTACCTTGAAATGGAAAACGCCGAAGGAGTCCGTCATCAGACGCTTCCCATCTGGGTCGCCCCGCCGAATCGCAAAGGCATGGTCAGGATCCCGGTCTTTACCAAAGATAAAAAAATCGTTGATGTTGAGATCGAAGAGTTCCGTGTGCCGTACTACTATTATCCCTGTGACACCAATGCAGGAAATCTTCTGCTGGACGTTTCCGGTTATGTTCACAACGGCAACATTGCCGGTGCCGGTTACGGCGGGGGACATCTCGGTCACACCGGATATTACTACTATCACAATGGTCCGATTGCCCCGAAGAGCGGAACAAAGTTCCTGCGTGATGAAAACGGCAAAGGCTTCTACCGTTTCGAGGGAAAAGATGCTGTCACCATCATGGGCGGAACGATTTTCCCCTATGCCATCACGCTTGAAGCAAGTGTCCGTTTCCCGAAATTCGGAAAACTCATGGGGATTTTCGGTTCTGCCAAGCAACAGTTGAATCTTTCAGTCCTGCCCAACGGAAAACTTTATCTTGTCCGCAAGGGCGTGGATAAAAACGGAAACAAAAAACTGGCAGAGATCGTGACCCGCAAGAAACTTCAGCCTAACACCTGGCACAGGATTGCAGTCACTTATGACTTGCAGAAATTGCGGATCTATATCGACGGAAAGCTGGAAAAAGAAGCTGAAGTCTATCCGATTTCCGAACCGGAATGGGGAACGCACCTGATCGTCGGCGGACTCTGCAAATGGGTCTGGGATCCCATCGAAAAGATGACCGGAGACATTCGCGAGATCCGTATTTACGGCAGAAATCTCAAGCCGGAAGAATTTTTGAAGTAAGATTAACAGAAGGAATCAAAATATGAAATTGAGTGTTAGCGTTGTTCTTCTCTGCTGCGTTCTGCTGAATGCACAGCAAAAAGATTACCGTCCGAAATTTGACAAAAGCGGGATGAAAGGAAATATCACGACACAGGTAAATCCATGGTTCGGCTTTAACAAAATCAAAATCCACGGACTCGGCGGACCCAACTATGCCATGAAAGATTTCACCGGCAAAAATATCTGGGCGCAGGGTTTCAAACAGATGGAAGAGTACGGTTTTGATGTCGGATATCTCGAAATCAACGACGGTGCATGGTATCACACTCTTGTTGCTATTCTGAAACAGGCAAAGGAGATGAACCTGAAAATCAAATTCGGTATGTTTGTAGGCACTTGGAACAAAGACCCAAATGCAACTGCAGCAAAGCTGATCAAGAACTGGCGCAATTTCAAAGATGATATCAAAAATCATCCGAACCTTTACCGCATCGACGGCAGACCCGTGGTTTTGATTTATACTCCTTACAGATATCAGCCGGAACAGTGGAAATCCATCATGGAAAAACTGGAAAAAGAGTTCGGACCAATGATTTTCCTTGCGAACCTGCGCGGATTCCACGGGGCTGTTGCCTCCGATGTGGAAAAAGTCGCCGGAGAAGTCCGGAAATATATGCCCTACTTTGACGGTATCAGCAACTACGGTTCCAGTGGGATCGAAAATCAGAGATTGCTCGCCGAAAAGATCGCGCCGATCATGCACAAAGAGTTTCCGCAGAAGATCTACGAAGGCTGCGTTCACAGCACTTATACCTGTCATTTCCACATGGGCGGGCTTGCTGTGGATCTTTCCAGATTCTACCGGGAAAGTTTTGATCTGATGACAAAACACAATCCCGACTCCATCAATATCACAAATCTTTTTGACCATTACGAAAACTCCCTGATTTTCCCCTGCTATGAACGGGAAGATTTCATGGTCCGTTATGCCCAGTATTGGGGCAGCACCCGTCCGGGCGGGAAACCCTTCCCGAAGATGAAGAGTCCGGAACTGGTAGTGACCAACCATGTCATGAACCTGCTCGGACGTGAAGATGTCCGCATGGAAGTGATCGGATTCCCCTTTGAAGCAGCTGACAAAAAAGTCAAGATCCAGCTTGATCTTTGCGACACTGCCGGAAAAGTAATCAAGAGTTTTCCGGAAGAGATCCTTGATCTTTCCAGAGAAGTTCAGGTTCGCAGCTATACATTCCCTGCCCTCGATGCGGCAAAATACCGTGGAGTTGTCCCCCGGTTGAGATATACCTGGAGAGGCAGAAATTATAAGATGAACTACAACCCCATGACACTGATCGCTCCGGGAGTCCGTTCCTACCGGATGTGGTGGGCACGTTCCACAAGAAACCAGCTCCAGCTCCGGGAAGGTGCCGACAAGCCCTGGTACATGGGCGGTGTTTCCACCGGGGGAACGCTTTCCTATCCCCGCGGCGGGATCGTCAACTTTATGGCATTCCTCAAGCCCAGCTGGGGAAAGAACCGGACACAGAACTATACTCAGTATGCCATCAAACGGAACGGCAATGAATTTTACCGTTCAACAGAGGGGATCAACCGTTTGAATGCAAATCTTGCGCTGCCCCTGCCCGCAAGCGGCGAGGCACTTCAGTACTTCCATCTTGAAATGGAAAATGCTGAAGGTGTCAAATTCCAGACACTTCCGATCTGGGTCGCGCCTCCGAACCGGAAAGGCATGGTCAAGATCCCGGTCTGGACACCCGAAGGCAAGATCACGGAAGTGGAAATCGAAGAGTTCCGTGTTCCGTATTTCTACTATCCCTGCAACACCAATGCCGGAAATCTTCTGCTGGATGTTTCCGGATATGTTCATAACGGCAACATTGCCGGAGCCGGTTACGGTGGCGGTCATCTCGGTCATACCGGATACTACTATTACCACAACGGGCCCATCGGACCGAAGAGCGGAACCAAGTTCCTGCGAGATCCCGACGGCAGAGGGTTCTACCGTTTTGAGGGCAAAGATGCCGTTACCATCATGGGCGGAACTGCGATGCCTTATGCCTCCACCTTTGAAATCAGCGTGAGAGTTCCGGAACTCGGCACAAAAATGGGTTTGTTCGGAACCGGAAACAATCAGATCAACCTTGCGATTCTGCCCGACGGTAAACTCTGGCTGCAACGTGCCAATGAAACCGAAGGCATGGGCGGAACAGCTCCGAAAACAAAATTCAATGCGGAAGTCGTTTCCAAAGATAAGATCCAGACAGGCAAATGGCATAGAATCGCCGTCACTTACGACTTGAAAAAGATCCGTCTTTACCTCGACGGAAAACTTCAGGGCGAAGCGGCGGTCCAGCCGTCTGAGGGTCACGAATGGATCAACCACCTCATCGTCGGCGGTCTCTGCAAATGGGTATGGACTCCCATTGACCGTCTGAAAGGTGATATCCGCGACATCCGGATCTATGGCAGAAATCTTAAACCAGAGGAGTTTTTAAAATGAAAAAGTCAATCATCGCATTAAGCAGTGCTTTGCTGTTCACAGTTTCCGGTTTGATCGCCGGAGAAGTCTCTATGATCTCTCTGAAAGGGAATGATCCGAATTTCACAAAGATCTTCCGCGGCGGAGTCAGAGCAAAAGAAGTGACAGCCGACGGTTTCATCATCAAAGGGAACGGTCCTGTTTATACCTATAACACAGAAAAAGCCATTGACCCAAATGCCGGTTATGAACTGACGATCAAAGTCAAATATGTCGGCAAGAAAAAAGGCATCACCTTCGGCGGCGGCTTTATGACAAATGTCGGTTCTTCCCAGGTGTTCTGTCATCCGGAAACGATCACCGAACTTGCTGAAGATTTCACCAAAGGCGATAATGAACTGATCGTCAAAGATGCTTCCAAGTGGAAAAAAGGTCGTTTTATGGTTGCATTTGATGCAAAAGACGATGCTTCCGATCTTCCCAACAGAAAGCTGACCAGAGCCGGAATCGTTGATATCAAGAAACAGGCAAATGGAACATGGCTCGTTGAGATGAAATCTCCTGAAATGAAACTGGAAGCCAAAAAGGGCACAAAAGTCCGTGTTCATTATCAGTCAAACACCTGGAATACCATTGATACAAAATGGATCAAGAGCAACGAAGTATTTACCTACAAAGGAACCTTTACAGGCGTTGCAAAGCCCTATCCCCAGGCAAATAAATTCTGGCCCGGTACCAAAGGTTTCGGCATTGTGTTCTTCACCGGCGGACTTCAGAAAGGTGAGTATCTTGTAATCTCAGAAATCACTCTGAAAAAGATTACGAAGTAAGGTTTGAAACGCTCAAAAAAGACCGTTTTCTGCAAAATAAAAAACGGTCTTTTTTGTCAATAAAATGGAATTGCTGTAATGAATTTGAAAATGAAAATGCTTGCTCTCTCCGCAACGCTCCTGCTGGGGATGATGCCGGAAGCAAACGCTGCACCCAAAGATTGCCGTCCGAAATTTGACAAAAGCGATGCGATAGGAAATGTGACATCCCAGGCAAACCCGTGGTTCCCGTTCAATAAAGAACGGCTCCATGCCCTCGGCGGCCCCAACTACGCCCACAAATATTTCACAGGAAAAAATATCTGGGGACAGGGCTTGAAGCTCATGGATCAGTATGGCTTCGATGCGCTTTTTGTGGAAATCAATGAAGGCGGATGGTATCACACCTATGTCAAAATGCTGAAAGAAGCAAAAGAAGAAAAAGCCAAGATCCAGCTCGGTATGTTTGTCGGTTCCTGGACAAAAAATCCAAAAGCCACGCTGAAAAATCTTACCCGGAACCTTTCCACATTCAGAGATGATCTGAAAAATCATCCGAATGTTTACCGTATCGGCGGCAGACCGGTCATGATGATCTATACGCCGCTGGCATATCAGCCGGAAGAGTGGAAAATGATCTTTGAAGGACTGGAAAAAGAGTTCGGTCCCATGGTTTTCCTTGTAAGTCTTTACGGAATGGACGGCATTTTCCCGCTGGATGAGGCAAAAATTGATGCCTCTCTCCGGAAGTATATTCCCTATTTCGACGGTATCAGCGGCTATGGCTGTGTCAGTGTGGCTTCTCAGCGCAGTACAATGAAAATTGCCGCTGCGATCATGAAAGATTATCCTCAAAAACTTTTTGAAGGCTGTGCTCTCAGCACCTACACCTGCCACTTTCACATGGGCGGGCTGCAGGTGGATCTCTCACAGAACTACCGCGACAGTCTGGAGATTTTGCGTCAGCACAATGTAGACTCCATCAACATAACGAATCTCTTTGACCATTACGAAAACTCTCTGATTTTCCCCTGTTATGAACGGGAAGACCTGATGTTCCGTTATGCTCAGTACTGGGGCAATCTCCGGAAAGGAATCGCGTTCCCGAAAATCAAAAAACCGGAACTGGTCCTCTGCAACCCCGTTATGCGCCTTGTGGGAAGAGATGACATTGAATTTGAAGTTCTGGCATTCCCCTTCGATGCAAAAGATACCAAAGTCACCATTGAGCTGGAAGTTTGCGATACTGCCGGAAAAGTTCTGAAAAAATTCCCGGCAGTGACCATGGATCCGCAAAAGGAATTTCAGGTAAAGAAATTCAAACTTTCCGGCATGGAAGTCGCAAATCAGCGCGGGATCGTCCCCCGTCTGAACTACACCTGGAGCGGGAAAAAGTATAAGATGAACTACAACCCCATGACTCTGCTCATGGCATCCATCCGCCCCTATCAGATGTACTGGGCAAGATCTACCAAAAACGCCCTTGAAGTCCGCGGCGGCGATAAACCGTGGTACATGAACGGCGTTGCACCCGGCGGAACGCTGGAATATCCCGAAAGCGGTGTTGTGAACTTCTCTTCTGAAGTCACTCCCATCTGGGGCAAAGGTGTCAATCAGAATTACAGCCGTCACACCATCAAACGGAACGGCATGGATTTCTACACAGTCAACGATGCAAAGAATTTGAAATCAAATCTTGCTCTGACCATGCCTGCCGGAAGCGGTGCAATGCAGTTCTATCATCTGGAAATGGAAAACAGCAACGGCAGCAAATTCCGGACTCTTCCCATCTGGGTTGCTCCTCTGAACCGCAAGGGTATGGTAAAATATCCGGTGTTCTGCAACGACGGTTCCATCAAAGAGATCGAGATCGAAGAAGCCAGAGTTCCCTATTTCTACTATCCCTGCAACAGCGACAACGGCAATCTTCTGGTTGATGTTTCCGGTTACATGCACAACGGCAACATTGCCGGAGCCGGTTACGGCGGCGGTCATCTGGGACACACCAACTATTACTACTATCACAACGGACCAGTCACCCCCAAAAAGGGTGCGGAATTTCTGAAAGATGAAAACGGGAAAGGATTCTACCGTTTCAATGGAAAAAACTCCATCACCATCATGGGCGGAACCGCCCTGCCCTACGCCTCAACCTACGAAATCAATGTAAGAGTTCCGAAGCTGGGCAAGAAAATGGGCTTGTTCGGAACAGGCAACAACCAGATCAGTCTGGCGATCATGCCTGACGGAAGACTCTGGCTCCAGCGTGCCAATGAAAAAGAAGGCATGGGCGGCACACCTCCTGCAAAGATCTTCAAAGCGGAAGTCACATCCAAAGATAAGATCGAAGCCGGAAAATGGCATCGGGTCGCGGTCACTTACGACCTGAAAAAGATCCGTCTTTATCTTGACGGTAAACTTCAGGGCGAAGCGGCGGTTCAGCCGTCACCCGGACATGAATGGATCACTCATCTGATCGTCGGCGGTCTCTGCAAATGGGTCTGGACCCCCACCGATCATTTGGAAGGGGATATCCGTGACATCCGGATTTACGGACGGGCTCTTGCACCGGAAGAGTTTCTCGGTGCAGAGAAAAAATCCTGGTACGAATTCTGGAAATAAATTTTTCTTTCCTGAACTCCCGGTTTTCTCCGGGAGTTTTTTTTACTTATTTTTTCGGAAATCCCGAAAGAACCGAAAGAGATTGGAAGGCAAAAATCTTCCGGAAAATCTATCTTTTTTTTCCTAAACGACCTTGACAAATCAACAAAAATGTTATATAATTACCAGTAAAACAAAACACATGTTATTTATACATGTACATTTTCAAACTTGAAGGGATAAAAAATGAAACAGAAAAAATTCACTTTGATCGAACTGCTCGTTGTGATTGCAATCATCGCAATTCTTGCCGGAATGCTGCTTCCGGCGTTAAACAATGCAAGAGAAACCAGCCGTACGTCCAGCTGTGTCAACAACATGAAAGCACAGTTGAATTACGATATGATGTACTCTAATGATTTTGATGACTGGGTTATGCCGGCAATGTATAACAGCGGCGTCACATATCAGGGCAGAATTTATGGACTTTATATGTCAAACGGTAATTACTCTTATGGAAATAATAAAGAAGGAATGAAAAGACTTCCGATTTTTGTCTGTCCCTCTGAGCCCACCCCCTGGGGATCTTATAACGATAAAGAGTTCGGTTATACCCACTACATCAGAAATGTAAAGACCGGAATCCAGTCTGATACTCCCCAGGATGGCAAACTTCCGATCAAACGTTCAAGTATTGTTGCTGCATCAAAATTCAAAGTTCAGTTTGATTCCGGAAGACTGGCATCTCCTGTCGCTGATTACAGAGAGTATGCTCTGGGTGGAGCCAGACACAAAGGAGGCAGTGTCGTAACACACAATACCGGAAAAAAAGAATATAAAGGCGGAACAAACAATATCGGCTGCTTCGACGGTCATGTTGAATCCGTTGCCCGCCCTGATGTTGCCATGGCTAACTACTCATTTGATGAAGGTATGAAAAAATGAAATTTCTTTCAATCCTCTCTGCGCTGACAGTTTCAATTTGCCTTTTTGCGGCAACGATCCCGGAGACGATTTTTCCCGTTCCGGCAAAACGTTCCATGGATCCGGATGTCATTGCCAAAGCAGCCCCTTATCTGAAACACTCTCCGGAAAAATATGAGTCTCTGGTTCCGCAGGAATCCCCTGCTCCGTTGACTACTGAAGCCAGTAATTTCGGTTCTTCCTATAACAGCGCAATCTGTCCTTTCTGCGGAAAAACCGGAAACTGGTTCATCTATGACTTCATTAAAGATCCGGACACTCTTTACTGTGCAACAACTAAAAAAAGCGTGATGAAATTCCCGACAACCGGAAAATTGACACTCACCGACTATCGCGGCAAGAAATATACCCGTAATTTCTTTATTACCCCGCATCTGAAAAACAGAGGTAATCCGAAACTTCCGGTACAGGTTTATCCGGAAAACTTCCTTGCACGGGAACGGATCAAATCATTGCTCGGCACCTGGAGCGGCGGCGCATTGATGTCCCTTGCAAACGCTTATTATGCAACAGGTAACGAAGAGTATGCAAAGCGAGCAATCGCTATCATGTACGGTTTTGCGAAAGCATTGCCCGGTTATCAATGGACCTCTCATTCCAGAACAGTCCCTCTGGAAAAATCCGAACTTCTGGAGAAGTCAAAAGTTCATGACTCCGGTTATCACGGCTGGCTCGGACCTGCCCGAATCGCTGCCGGGGAGTTCAACTTCAGAAATCCCATGGAAGCGGTTTATTTCAGCAACTTCTCCAAAGCATGGATGATGCTTGCAGATTCAAAATCATGGAACGGGAGAAAAGAGTTCGTCTATAAAAATCTGTTTGAAGAAGGCAAGCTCCATTTCTATGCTTACGGCGCAAAACAGTGCGTGGGCAACGGGATCGGAATGTACGCCCCCGGATTGAGCAATCTCGCTGTGGTGTTGAAAGATAAGTACCTTTACGACGGTTTCGTCAATATCATGGTGGATTTTCTTTATAATGAAAACTTCTACGACGGAATCAGCACCGAAGGAAGTGCAGCTTATTCCGGAATGGTCGGCGGTATGTGGAACCTCTTCCGCACATCCGGTCTGACCGAAAACAAAGAATTTATGGCAAAACATCCGATTATTCCGCTTATGGGAAAAACCATTTCAAGAGTTTCTCTTGTTCGCGGCGGGAATGCACCATACGGTGATGATCATCCGACACAGTATTGGATCACCAAGCCCACACCGAAAACGGTTGTTCCCGGTGAAGAACTTGGCGGTTTCGGAATCTCCATCCTCCGTGCCGGAGCTCCGGATAAACGCATGGAAATCTTCCTGCATCACGACCGTGTTGAGGGACACTCTCACGATGATATGCTGGGTCTTCAGCTTTTCTATCGTGGCATCCCCATGCTGGAACATTTCGGTGATACCCGTGACACCAAAGATCTGAATAGCAAGCTTCCCGAAGTAGAAGAATTCAAAAAGCTGAAATATCCTTATCCTATCGTCACCAACGACCCCAGACCCCGCGGATTCAATTTACAGGATATGACCACAAGTCTTACCAAAAACCTTGTCATGGTCAATGAATACTGGTCCGCAAACGGATGGTATACCGCCTATCGCGGCGGAGAACCGGATCTGCGTGCGCCTTACGGAAACCTGATCGCCCGTACCGGACGCATGCCTGAAAATGTCATGCAGTTCGTGGAAGCGGACGGCATGGATTCCTTCTCCAAAAACTTTCAGGGAATGTCGATCTACAAACGCGCAATCGTTGTTGTGACCCGTCCAGACGGAACACCTTATGCGGTGGATTTCTTCTCTGTATCCGGCGGACAGCGGCATCTTTTCCTGCTTCACTCCAGAGGGAAAGAGATCAGCAGTACCCTCAGCCGTGGCAAGAAGTACAAACACTTGGAAGATCTTCCGGAAGTTGAGCCTGTTCCGAATCTGAAGATGAATGCTGCAAACGTCTTCTTCCCCGGAAAGGTTCTGAACAATGTGGATCTTGGCGGCAATGTAAAAGATTCCTGGAGCCATGCCTGGCTCTTCGATTATTCTGCATGGGCGCCCAAGACAACGCCCCTTCCCGCTGAATTGAAAGTTGAACCGCATGTGTTCTCCATCCATGGTCTCCTGAAAGGATATGCACAGGCAATCCGTGCCGACGGGCATTATCCTGTTACCATCAGAGAGGTGATCAACGGAAAGAAGAGAAGCTACCGTTTCCAGTTTGAAAATGCGGTCCACTATGCCGGACTCCGTGTCCAGAACGCAACAAGCCTCTCCAACTGTTATATCCAGTGTTACAGCAGCTATTCCGAAAAAGAAAAACCGCTGATCGCTTCGGTTGCAAAACTGACCTGCGACGATCCCGGCAACATTTATAAAAGTGCTGTGGAAATCAACTTCCCCGACGGCTCCAGAGATATCGTTGTCTGGCAGCCCTATTCCGAAATGACTTCCTGGGACAGCGAACTTTTCACAACGGATGCCCGGGCGGCACTCATCCGTGTCAATAAAAAGGGAAAAGTAAAATTTGTTTCCCTTTCAGGCGGTACAAAACTCATCTGGATGGGCAGAACCTTTGTCAAAGACGGAAAAGGAACGCTTACCGCACGGATCAGCAGGATCATCGGGGATATTTCCGGAGACCACGGAAAATCCATCCTTGTTCTGAAAAATGCCTCTGACTGGCCCGCTGGAACTGTGCTGAAAGGGCAGACCATCATTGCCGGTTATAACAAAGGCAGCCGCCGTGAAGTTTATACCATTGACAGAATCGAGCAGAAAAACGGCGAAACGTTTGTTTATCTGGAAAATGCTCCGTTCTTCATCGATCATCGTGGAGAAGTCACGAGCAACAGCCGCGAGTTTGGCAACCGTTTCTGGGGCACAGGCACGGGAAAAGGCGGAACCAAAACCCGTTACCTTTCCGGTTCACAGGTCGTGTTTCCGGAATTGAAAAAGAGTTTCACACTCAACCGTGCAGCATTTCATAAAGACTATGCAAACACCTGGATCCTCAGTGAGAAAACCGACCTTGTCCGGGAAGGTATCAAAACCGGAACCCGTTTTGAAATCCACCCCGACTGGGAAAATGCCATTGTAGAAGTCATGACAATTACAAATAAGGAACTTTGAACATGAACAAAATCATCACATCCATTGCAGCGGCAGCAATTTGTGCTGCAGTATCAGCAGAAATCGTAAAAAATCCCGATCCCAACACATTGTGGATCGAAAACGGGAAAAATATGAAACTTGGTCCGGCTCCCCGCAAATGCTGGGGCATCAAGGGAAACGTTAAATCCTCTGCCGTTGAAAACGGGTTCAAACTCGGTCCTTCCGGAACGCTTGGAACTTATGTTCCTGTTTCCAAACAGTACCCCTGGTATTGCTTCAAAGTCGTGAGTGTGGAACGGGCTGGCAGCGGTTATCATGCTCTGAGTACAAACCTGAACCTTGATATCGGGATCTTTTCCGTTGTCAGCAAAATCCCGAAAGGAATCTATTGTATTTCTCTTGAGGGAGCAAAAAAGCTGAAGGAAAAACCGTTTGATAACTATATGCGTTTTGATATCCACAGTGCAAACATTACCTTTGAATATCTCGGTATGTTCAAAGAACCTCCCTGCAAAATCTCTTTCGGCAGCGCAATCGTCAAAAAGGGAAGCAATGCAGCCATCACCATCACAACCAAAGAACCGGCTGAAATGGTTCAGCTGAAATTCTATAAATCCTACACCATGCCTGCAATCAATGTGATTCCCGGTGTAAAACGCTATCTGGCAAAACCTGTTGACGGAAAAGGCAACAAAGAGTGGACTTTCAGTTTTCCCTACAACGGTTTTAAGGGCGTTGACGGCAAGATCGGTTCTATCGTGATCGAAGCTGTTGTGGAAACAAAAGATGAAGTCCAGAGCTACATTTTCTTCAACCAGATTCCTTTTGAAAAGTAATTTCAGTTGACTATGATTTATTCCAGAGAATTTCCTTTGCCGGAACAGCAACAGGGCGCAATGCTGGGGAATGGTCTGCTGGGGGCACACCTTTGGGGCAGTAAAAATGTCCTGAACATGAGTATCGGCTGTGCCTCTCTGTGGGATCACCGGGGTGGATTGCCGTGGTCGCCGGAGCAGAATTTCAAATTTATCCGGGAATCCGTAGAAAAAGGGGATATCGACAGGATCAAGGAAGTTTTCTCTTCCAAAATCCAGGATGGAAATATTGCCCGTCCGACACTGATCCCATGCGGGCGGGTCGTGCTCCATCTGCCGGATCAGGCAGAACTGCTCCGGTATGAGATCGAACTGGAAAAAGGTTTGACAAGTATCATTTACCACGAAAACGGCTTGGAAAAATCACTGTTGTTCTGCGCTGACATGAGTACAGAACACGGTTTTGCATGTCATGGTTTGACTGATGCAATGACATTGGAACTGATTCCGTCTTACGTTCTTTATCAGAAAGATCTTGGAGGAAAACCGGGTTCTCTTGCCGCCCGGGGATATGAACCGCCTGAAGTGATAAAAGAAGATTCGATTCTTGCATTTCTTCAGAAAATGCCGGTTGATCCATCCTTTGCACTGCTCCTGAAACGGAAAGGGGAAGAATTTTCTCTTGATTTCTGCCGAGGAGCGGAAACGGTGGAAGAACTTTGCAGAAAAACGCTGCCCGCCTTTTCTGTCTTGCAAAAGGCTTCTGAAACATGGTGGAAGGATTATTTTCAGAGAATTCCCGCCATCGAAGCCGGAGAAAAAGATCTGGAAGAGACCTACTGCAGCGGGATGTACAAGTATGGGATCATGACGAACCCGGCAGGTGTTACGCCCGGGCTGCAGGGACCATGGATCGAAGATCACATGCTGCCGCCGTGGCAGGGTGATTATCACTTCAATATCAATGTTCAGATGTGCAACTCTCCAGGCTACAAAGCCGGGTTGTTTGAGCATCTCATGCCTCTCTTCCGTATGGTGCTTTCGTGGAAAGAATCTTTGCGCTACAATGCAAAATGTTTTGTCGGGATCGACAATGGTTATATGCTGCCTCATGCGACCGATGACCGGGGAACATGTATGGGCGGTTTCTGGACCGGAAGTATTGATCATGCCTGCACGGCTTGGATCGCTATGATGATGTATGATTACTGCGATTATTCCGGTGATTTTGATTTTCTGAAAGATGAAGTTTTCGACTTTATGCAGGGCGTAATGAATGTCTTTGAGAAAATGCTTGATGAAGAGAAAGACGGCTCTTTAACTCTACCCATCAGTATTTCACCGGAGTATCGCGGGACAGCTCTGGATGCCTGTGGAAAAAATTCAAGTTTCCAACTTGCCGCAATCCACAATCTTGCCCGGAATCTTTTGAAAACGGCAAAAATTCTGCATGTTGAACCGGATCCATTCTGGCTGAAAGTGGAAGAAAAACTGCCGCTCTGCTCTCTTTATGGAGAAGGAGACAAACAGGAAATCGCCCTGTGGGATGGTCTCCCGCTGGAAGAAAGTCACCGTCACCACTCCCATCTCGGAGGAATTTGTCCTTTCAATACGATCGACCCGACCGATCCGGCTTGGGAGAAGATCATCTTCAATTCCAACCGCCGCTGGACTGGAAAAGGCATGGGAGAATGGACCGGCTGGGGAATCACCTGGGCTTCTCAGTTGCGGAGCCGTTTGGGCAATGCCGAAGCGGCTGTCCTGATGCTGGATCTCTGGAAAAAATGTTTTACCAACAAAGGCGGAGGTTCTCTGCATGACAGCCTTTTCTGGGGCTTTACGGAATTTGCATTCTGTAATATTGTCATGCAAATGGATGCCACTATGGGGGCTGTAACAGCCATTCAGGATTTGTATGCTCATGATATCAACGGTGTTCTGCACTTCTTCCGTGGCATTCCAAAGGACTGGAAACGGAGTTCTTTCACCAATCTTCATCTGCCCGGCGGGATCATCGCAAGCGGTGAATTTTGCAAAGGGAAAACAACTGCATTAACGCTGAAAGCCGCCAGAGATACAACAGTTCGTTACAAACTTCCAGATCATACAGGTCTTCACGAAATCACGCTCAAAAAGGGTGAAGCCGAAGTTCTTCATTATTAAAAAATCACAGGTGGATCATGGCACAGAAAGACGCCAATCTGATCGATGAAAGTCAGGTCAAAAACGCTTCAAAAAAACGCTTTCTCCGATTTTATGGAGAAGATACTCTGCTGGAACAGACAGCAACGGAACAGGAACTGAACGCATTGCCCGGTTCTCCGGACGGACTTTCCGTTTTCGGAGTCAGCCGGGAGCATCCGCTGGATGGAAAATTCATTCTGCCGCAAGCTATTGCAACAGGAAATACCGGCTCTGCAAACTGTTTGGATCTACAGGCTCGACCCGGAGAATATCTTGTTTTTCAAATCGTTCTCTGGAGCAAAGAGAAAACATTCGTGCTGAAAAAAGTTTCCTGCGGAACCGGGAATGATTTCACCTGCTTCAATCTGGATGGAGTCTCTTTCAAAGGGGAAACATTCCATAAAGAATTGACTGTTCTCCCACAAAAAGCGGCTGTTCTCTGGTGCGGTTTGCAAATTGCAGAAAATGCCGCTGCACCAATGCAGGAGAATATTATTCTTTCCTTTGACTCCTGTGAAAGAACTGTTGCATTGACAGTGAAAATCTCCGGAGAAATTCTTACTGATGGCGGAGAAAATGATGATTTCAGGATGTCCCGGCTCCGGTGGTTGAACTCCGGAATCGGACAGGAAGAGTTCCCCCCTGCCCCATATCAGCCGCTCCGCCGCAAAGGAAATATTATTTTTCTGAAAGGACACTCCATCACTCTTGGAAACGATGGTTTGCCATCAAAAATCTGTTCCGGCTACACAAAAACAAATACTGAAATTGCCGCTCTGGAAAAAGATCTTTTTTCACAGAAACCGGAGCTTTTTACCGGTGAAAAAATTCTCTCAGATGGAGTTTTGGATTTTTATGAAGAAAATGCAGCTGCACTGAAATGGAGTGTCAAAAATGATTCTTCTGAACTTTTCGGTGAGTTGAATTTCAACGGCACGCTCAAATATCATCTTGTTACAAAAAATCCGGAGAGTGTCTGCTTGAAATTTTCCTTTGCAGATGCTCCTTTCATGCTTGGACTCGGCGTGAAACGTCCTTGCGTTCCGCCGGAAGAATTGGAATGGCACTGGAATCCGGAACGCTGGGAAGACTCTTTCTGGGCTGGAAATGTAAATTCCGGCTGCATCATCCGTTTGACCGGAGGCAACGAACAGGAAGTTCCCCTGCTCAACTGTTATTATAACTGGTCGCCTTTACAGCCGCCGCAGAGCTGGCATAACAATGGGAAAGGCGGGATCAAGCTCCGTAAAACCGGAAAAGGGTTGGAAGCACTCTGTTTCAGCGGAGATGGGTGCAACAGCTGCGATTTTCATTTTGAACTGAGATTGACACCATTTCATCCGGTTGAACTGGTACAGCACTGGAACGCCAGATTTTTCCATCCGCACATGCACTCTTTTGAATTGAAAGATGATGATTGTTTCACCATGCCGGACTTTGAAACATTGCGGAAAAAAGGCGTAAAATATATCAATGTTCATCATGCAATCAGCTTGAACCCCATCATCAATTATCCGTTTTCGCAGAAATCGTTGCACCTGCTTCAGAATTTTGTTGAAAAGGCACACCGGGAGGGATTCAAAGTTCTGCTGTACTACACGGTTCGGGAATTGACGGTTCACGCTCCGGAATTCAAAGCGATGTATGCTTTGGATGGAGAGATTTTCTTCCCGTGGCAGGACAATGGAAAATGGCCCGTCACCACCCCGGCAGAAGGTCCTGATCCGTGGTTCAAAGATCATTTGGATCACGGTTTTATTCCGGCATGGACAGAAGTCATCAAGAGCGGACCGCTGCATGGAATCCCGGACAGGTCTCTGATCACTGTACCGCGAAGCCGCCTGGAAAACTTCTATCTGGAAGGCTTGCGATTCCTGTTGGAACGCTGTCCGATCGATGGTTTGTATCTTGATGACTGCGATCTCTCAGAAACCGGCATGGCACGTTTGAAGCGTGTTTTCCGGAAATATCGCGGTGCTGATCCAATCTTGGATTTCCACGCATGGGAAAGTTTCAACAGTGCTTATTGTGTTCCCTTACGGGACATGGAACGTTTCCCGTTTCTGACCCGTCTCTGGCTGGGTGAAGGG
>SUVT01000153.1 GCA_015061845.1 Lentisphaerota bacterium | reverse complement strand
GAGCGTGGCTACCCAGCTTGTCCTCCGTAGCTTCAGCGAAGGAGGAAGGGTAACCACCGAAAACGCTCCATTTGCAGATCGCAACAAGAATTTTCTGCCATTTTTGAAGACTTTTGAAATTGCCTCCTGATGTATGAAAAATTATTTCTTCATGCTGTTGTACAGAGCTTTGACCTCAGCAGGGGAAAGAGCTTTGTTGTAAACAGTGAATTCATCAAGAGTCATCCCGGGGTTGGGACGGACTTCAAAGTTCTTGTGCATGTCGGACTGTTTCAGCTTTTCTTTATGAGCTGCTGCAAGAACAACTTCGCCGTTGATATAGACCGTATAGTTATAACCGCTCCAGGTCAGGACAATGTGATACCACTTGTTGTCTTCCCACTTGTATTCTTTGGAATAGTAAGATCTGATATTCTTGAATCCCGGGAAGAGCAGGCGGACCTGTTCCGGACGGTTCAGGAATTCAGGACAGGCACGTTCCAGAACGATATATCCGGTTCTGCACCACCCGGTCATGAAAAACGGAGTGGTAATGGTGTTGTAACGTCCGTTTTTCTGTTTGGGAGAATCAGCGGTCAGCTTCTTCCATGCAACAGGCTTGATCCAGAGAGAAACCGTACCGGGAAGATCAAAGTTGATGTTGTCTTTCATCAGATACCGGCGGACATGACCTCTGGGGTCTGTGTTATGAAGTGCCTTTCCTTTGATCCCTTCCACATAGCTGTAGCCGGATTGGACATCCTCATGTTTGCCCTGCTGAAGCTTGACTTCGCCCTCTGCACGGTCGACTTCCACTGAACCTTCATAGCTGATTTGGAATGTAACATGTTCTTCCAGAGCTTTGACATTCTGGGCGAATGCAGAACCTGCAGCAAATACCGCTGCACTCATAATTGCTGTTTGTAAAAATTTCATTTTATAATCTCCTTCTCGATGATCTCTGCACCGAATTTGTTGAATTTTAATTGGAATACCGGATCTTTCACTTTCAGGGAAGAATCCAGTTTGACATTGACTGTGATCGGTTTTTCAGACCAGGATGCAAAAATGATCATAACCTTCTTTCCATTGTTCAGAACAATGGATTTCACGGCTTCATTATCCACTTTTACAGGATAATTTTCATCCCAGTAGTTGATAACTTTGCAGTTCGGATAGCCGAAGTCATACACCATTTTATCGTAGGGACGGAAATCCATTCCCCGGTACTGCTGACGGAGGATCTCATAGATCATACGCATTGCCCAATCTGTTTTGACCATCTCCGGAACAGCTTTTCCGCTCATGTAAGTCGCATCATGGGGATGCGTGACTGCGTTTCCGACCAGCGGGAAGTGAGCGTGGGGATAAGCACCGATCTGACGGGCTGTGGATTCAATTTCAAGCAGTTCCTGCGGGAAGGGCTTCGTACCGTTTGCCCAGCCCCATTCCAAATCAAGCATGGTATCGGTCCAGGTCAGGATCGGAATACACATGCAGTTGGTGGTGTGCAGAGAGATTTGGAGCGGCCACTTGGTTTCTTTCTGCAGCATCCGGGACATGACCCACATCCGCTTATGATACTCACGCATGGTCCAGATCGCACTGCAGGGCTGTGTCTGTCCATCTTTCCGGGTGTAGGCAAGGGAGGAGTGACGGTTGAAAATATTTTTCGGGTACACGTTGTCAAAGTAAAGTCCGACACCGCGTTTCATCCATTCTCTGCCATACCACAACGCATAATCCTGGTAACTCTTGACAGGGATGATCTTCACAGAGTTCGCCGCTGCGGAATTGGATGTGATATCTTTCCAGTCCATCCACTTCCTCTGGGTGAACTCATACGCACCCCATTCATCCTGGAAGATCCTGAATTCAGGACTGAACTGGTCAATGCCGTATTCTTCAAAGTAGATCATCGTCGGTGACTTCGGACGGTTGATCATGAAGTTTACAAATCCGCCGTAGATATGGCTCCGGACATGGTTGTAAAGAGGATGGCCTTTCCAGTATTTGTTCAGCCAGCTTTCCACATAAGCACGGTCAAGTTTTCCGGTTTCCCGGGCAATTTTCATGCGGTCGACCACTTCCCAGTCATTCCAGGCTGGATATTTTCCCATACCGGTTGCACAGCCGCCGTACCATGCAGAACCGCCGTGGGGGGGAATCTCAAATCTTGGCTTCTGCCAGTCTTTCGGCATGGGCTTGGTGGGAGAGGGCTGCATCCCGAACACAATGGTCCGTTTACCGTCCAGTTTCATATCCTGATTGGCAAACCACAAACGAAGTGTCAACTCTTTTCCATTGCGGATCAGCTCCTGTGCGACCTTCTTTTCATCCAGACTCATCTCTTTCTCGCTGTCGGAGAACCAACAGAGTCCCCGCGCCATTTCACCGAGCCAGAGATAACAGTGCATATTGCCGTACATATCGCCGTTCGCGTGGTCAGTGGACCGCCAGACAACACCTTTGCCAGCCGGGACCTTGATCGCCGGATTGTTCCGGATCACCCCTGCACTGACTACATGGAAGAGGCGGATCATGTCGGATCTCAACGGAATATCAAGATACATCTGCCGGATCACAGGGGTTTTTCCCCGATCGGGCGTAAAGGTGAGAATAAACTTGCTGCAGCCGTCGTAATCGGTTTCAACCCGGTTTTCCAGCGTGAATCCGTTCCCCTTCATGACTGTTTTCCAAATCCCCGTGTTGGCTTTGGATGAAACAAATCCTTTGGAAACAACGCTTAACCCGGTTTTTCCGGCAGCATCTTTACAGTACAGCGAAACCGGTTTGCTCAAAAGCTCTTTCCCATCCGCAATCACGGAAGAGTAAAGACCGGTATCGGAAAATTCGATTTTGTTCAGGACAGTTTCAATGCCGTTTTTTGTATATTTCAGATTCTTGAACGGAGGAAATACCTGATCGGAAATCCCCAGATCGTTGTTTTCCCACGGGAAGATCTTCCGCTGAAACTCATTGGAAAGAGTCTTCTCTTTCTGACCATTGTTGCTGAGAGTGAAGTTCACCTGATAGGTTCCTTCTCCCAGAGCCGGCAGCTGCATATAACGGATCACTTCCCCTTTTGCGACAGAAAAATCCTTGACTGCAACGACGTTAGAGGTAGAGCCGTTTTTCTTTGCAACCTGAACATTCACTTTATCTGTATTGCCATAGATCTGCAGGCGGAACCCGAGAACGTTTGTGGAAGGATAGAAGCTGATCTGGGAAGCGGCTTCCGGAGTGGAAACTTTCCAGGCATCTGCCAGGTGCATCGGCAATTTCCACGCATACTTGTCGGCATAGATCACACTTCCTTTTTCATCGGTAACAGTGATCGCTGCAGTATGTTTTGCCATGTTGTGGATATAATTTGTGGAAGTATGGAACTGAAACGGAACAGATTTTCCGGGTGCAATACTCAGCTTGTGAACTTCCTGGTGTGTCGGCATGTCAGAGTGAGTCCAGACAACCTTGGCAATCACATTCCGGATACTCTTTCCGGGATTATAAACAGAACCTTTCAGTGTGAAATCACGCTGTGGCAATCCTTTGATGGATTCCACTTTGACCGGGAGATATCCTTTTTCAGCAAACCGGAAGACAGGATAGAACTGGACTCCTGTAAAAGCGTGGGGAAATTGCAGGAACGGGGTCTGTGTGAACGGTCTCTGCCAGTTCCGGCAAAGCATCATAGAAAGTTTTTGCCCAGTGATTTTTCCATTGAATTTCAATGATTTCAGAGGAATGGCATATTCTGTGACCCAGACATTTTCTTTTTTATCCAGACCGTTGCTGATCTTCCATTCATTGCCCCACTTCGGCTCCGCCATTTTCCCTGAAAGATAAAATTTTGTATCTGAAACAGTTCCTTTTGTGTTGATCATAACAGAGTAATAGGAGCGGTCTGCTGCTTTTTCGGAATCAGCGATCCAGAACTCCGTGTTGTCATCATAAAGCAATGTTTTTCCATCGCGGCGGCGGGTGGTGGAAATAAGCCGTGTCCCTTCCGGCGGAAGCTCTGTCCGCATGGATACATAAAGATTTTTTTCGTCATACCCGATGTTCCAGACTGCATGGCGGCCGCTGAGAAACATCTCTTTGCCGCGGTGATACATTCCTGCATAGCTGGAAGAACCCTGCCACTCTCCGGCAGAAAATTTTCCATCAATGACTGGTGCTTTTTCCATAAACGGAATCTGATATTCTGCCGCCAACCCGGAAAGAATCAGAGCAGAACAGACCAATGTTGCGAGTTTTTTCAACATGTTCCAATCCTCTATGTTATTATTGAGGCAATTTCAAAAGTCTTCAAAAATGGCAGAAAATTCTTGTTGCGATCTGCAAATGGAGCGTTTTCGGTGGTTACCCTGTGGGTAGCCACGCTCAAACTACCATTTCCAACTCATCAACA
>SUVT01000041.1 GCA_015061845.1 Lentisphaerota bacterium | reverse complement strand
AATGGTAGTTTGAGCGTGGCTACCATCCTCCTTCGCTGAAGCTATGGAGGACAAGCCGAAAACGCTCCATTTGCAGATCGCAACAAGAATTTTCTGCCATTTTTGAAGACTTTTGAAATTGCCTCTAAAAATAAAAACTTCCGATGATCCGAAAAATCAGCGGAAGTTGTAACAAGCTGTTATGATGATACTTCAATTATTCTTTATCATTATCTTCTGCAGCTGTATCTGCTAAGTCCATATACCAGTTTCCATCAATCTGAACAAACGTCCCTTCCTTTACGCCTTCTGCGACCATTGCATCGATACCTTTTTTCTTGATTTCTTTTTCAACTTCGGCTTTCAATTGTTTTGCCATTTCCTGTTTGAAATCTGCAAGAGATTTTTTTTCAGCTTTGGCTCCTGCTTCCAACAATTTCTGGGTACCAGGAGAAAAACAATTCCACATTTGTTCTATATTTCCATCCTGAACAGCCTTAATAAATGTTTTAACCGTAGCTTCTTTGCTGGAAAGATCAAATGTATCTTTCTTCTTAGCTTCTTTCTTAGCTTCTTTCTTAGCTTCTTTCTTAGCTTCTTTCTTTTCAGAGCATCCCATGAAACAAAGAGTGCTTCCTACGAAACCTGCCATCAGCAGAACGAAAATGGTTTTTTTGAACATGATCTGTTCCCTTTCTTTTTTTGTTACTTCACTACCTTGTAAGAAATTTAATCACAACCTGAAAAATACAATTCATAAATTATGAACCGTACCCTCTTCTACAATAGCACAACTAAGGATATTTGCAAGCAAGAATAAAAAAAATCCGGAAGTATTTGAAAGATAATTCCGGGTTTTGTAATTTACAATGATTTTATTTCCTGATGAATTGATCAGGGATATTTGAATCCATCAAGATCATGAAGATCCATCTTCGTCCATGGCATTGCACGTTCATATTTGTCAAATGCTTCGGAAATCGTATCGGCCTTGACCGCATCGCCCAGCCGTTCCAGCGGCGGACAGTGATCAGCAGAATCCAAAAGATTCAAACGCAGCGGTCCGGCAACTTTGTACGGTTTGATATCAGCCCTTTTGAGGATCGCTTCCCTGACGCCCTTGCGGATCAATTCACATGCTTTCGCCGGGATCAGAGAACATGCCTGATAGGGAGAGAGCGCTTTCTTGGTTTGAACAGATTCGATACCGGGAATTTTTTCTTTGAATTCGGTTACGACTTTATCATCGCCGGAAACAAAGATCGAAGGAACATTAAAGTCTCCGGCAAGAGCAGCCGCCATAGCTCCTTCACTCATATAAAATTCCCCGTCGTTGACTTCCCAGAGAGAGTGCGGGGTAATGGCATCTTTCGTACCGCCCATGGCATGCATTCCGATCAAAACCATTGCATCTACCGTTTCATCCAGGAACGGAAGCCAGGCGGGACCGCTCATATTTCTTCCGTGGATGATCTGACAACGGGGATCAAGGTATTCAAACAGAATATTGTAACCGGAACCGTGACTGTCATTGACGATCACTTCATCCGCTCCGGCATCGAAAGCACCCTGAACAGCAGCATTGACTTCATCGGTCAGCAGTTTGTACATACGGTGTCTGTGCCGGATGTTTTCATAGGAAGGGTCCTTCCGGTTTTCAAAAAAACAGAAACCGGCGACTCCTTCGATATCTGTCTGGACATAGATTTTCATTGATTCTCTCCTGATTCAATTTTTATACGGAACTCCGGCGGCGGTGCATCTTCTGCATCATCCTGAGAGTACCCGCGTTTTCTTAATTTTGTGGAGGCATAAAACTTCAGCATTGAAGTGTCGCCTTCCATAATTTTCTTCCTGATACTTTCCTCTGCAATATCATCGAACTCTTCTCTAGCGGCGGCAATACACTCAGCTGCCTCCGGTGTCGCTGCAAGAAAACGGTAAAGAGTTTTTCTTGAAACTCCCAGTTTTTTTGCGATTGCACTGATATTTCCAAAGAGCCCTTTCTCTGCAGCTTTAAACGCTTTCATTGTTATTTTGCACATAAGATTTCCTTTTTGGGACACTGAAAAGGTGTCAACTGCAAGGAAATCAAATGAGCAGCCGGATCACAGCTCCATCTTTCAATTCCTGCAAGTAGATCCGTTTCCGGTATTGAATCGCTTTTTCCCGGAGTTCCTTTTCGATTTCGGGCGCAGCTTTCTCATAAGAGATTTGTTCCTCTCCGGCAAGTTTTCCAACCCGGATAAAGTAATATCCTTCCGGCGTTTCAACAGGTCCGATAATATCTCCCTGTTTTGCATTTTTCAAAGGAGCCGCGAATTCCGGACGGAGTTTATCCCGATCGATCCAGCCCATCTTTCCGCCTTTTGCTGCATTGGGACCATTGGAGTTCTTCTTTACGATCTCTCCGAACATCTCTTCATCGGCATTTTTCAGCATCTCTTTGAGATTTTGTACCACTTTGACCGGATCAAGACCGTCTGCATTTTTTCCTTTCAAAACCTGTAGCAGCTGGATTTCCACCTGTTCCTGCTTTTTCCATCTGGCTGGGTTCGCTTTGTATTCATCATAAATCTCTTTCGGGGTCACTTCCACATGAAGAATACAATTTTTATAGATGAGGAAATCCGTCGCAATTTTTTCCCGGACTTTTCTCTTGAGTTCATCCATATTTGAACCGAACTCATTGAGCCTGCGCTCCAGAGATTCCCGGGTTCCGTCCCCCATAATACGGGCAAGGGCATCGACCATATCTTCCACATTCTGAGTGGGAATATCAAAGGGCTGTTTTTTATAAGAAGCATAAATCAGTTTCCGGTTGATCAAATCTTCAAGGACTTTCCGGCGGACTTCTTCGATTTTTCTGATCAAATCCTCTCCGGTAAACATGGATGACAGCTTCGCTTCCTCAGCATTGCTTTCCAGCATAACATCCTGAAGGGTAATAGATTCCCCGTTGACGGATGCAAGAATAGAGTCCCGTTTTGTTTCTGTACTCAACATATTTTTATCCTGTGCATGAACCAGAACCGCACAGAAAATAATTGCGAGAATGAGAAAATTTTTCATAACCTGAATGCTCCTTTGAAAATCATACTGTACTTTACTTCAAAAACAGAAGAAAGTCAAGCAGATTACAAAAAAATCAGACACCTTCGGCATCTGCTCCCCAGATAAATTTGTGCAGCTGCAGGTTCAGCCGTGCGGGAACATTGTACTTCAATATCTTTGCGACCAGCTGATCCGGCGGCATGGCTCCGAAAACCGGGGCAAACAGAATCGTTGCTTTCCCGGCAATGGAAAATTTTTCTATCACATCCAGCGCATTCTGGAAATCGGTGTCATCTGCAACCACAAATTTGACTTCATCGCCGGGGCGCAGAGACTGAAAATTTTCAGCCAGCATTTTATCTGTCTCACCGCTTGAGGGCGTTTTCCAGTCAATGATCCGCTTGATACCTTCCGGCAGAGTGTGAAGAGGACGGGAACCGTTCGTTTCCATGAGAACTTCAAAGCCTTCGTCCAGCAATCTTCTGCAAAGTTCCGGAGTTTCCTCCTGCAGCATGGGTTCCCCGCCTGTGATCTCAACCAGATTCAACCGGCTCTCCCGGACTTTTTCGATAAGCTGATCGATACTCATTTCTCTTCCGGAATCGGCGGTCCAGGCTTTTGAAGTGTCACAATAGGAACAACGGAGATTGCAGCCCGCCAGCCGGATAAAAAAGCATGGGCGTCCGGCATGTGTGGATTCCCCTTGTATGCTTGCAAATGTTTCATAAATTTTCAGTGTTTTCATCTTTCTGCTTCCTGTAAAGAACTGCATATTGTGAAAGGAAATTGGCACGGATCGTAACCCCTTTCAGGAACGTTCCGCATTGGTCGGCAGTCATCCTGAGTTCATTTTTTGTGACCGGACGTTCATCCGGGAATTGCCACATCCCCAGTAGTTCAGCAATGTTCCGTGTCGCCCGGTAGAGCAGGGTGGGGGTGGGAACAAAAATGACAACATAACCTCCCGGTCTGGTCATTTCAAAATGTTTCCGGATCATCCGGTCTGTCTGTTCCGGCGGAAAATGTTCGATCAAACCGACAGAGAAAACCAGATCATGCAGTATTTCCGGTTGGTAGGTCAGCAGATCCGTTTCGACTGCATTCCCTTCAGGATGTTTTGCAAGAAATGCCTGAATCCCTGCCGGACAGGAATCATAGATCCTGTAACTGCATCCGTCAAACAACTCTTTGATTTTTTCATAAAAACAACTTCCGCCACCGCCCAGTTCCGCAATGGAAAAATTGCCGTTCAGATTCGTTTTCCGGATCATCCGGAGCAGATGTCTGCGAACAATTGCCCGTGCAAAAAATGCCGTCGGGGCAGGTGAAGAATAGTATTTTTCCCAGTTTGTCCGTTTCATCTGATGACCTTTGAAAAATGCCGGAAAGTTTGAATGCTGACAAAGAAAAACCGGCAACGGTTTTGTTGCCGGTTGAAATGCTTTCTCAAACAGAATTACTTCCAAATGATGTCGGCATAGTATTCGATGTTGTGGAAGCCGTTTGACGGAGTTTCCGGACAGGTGGAATACTGCGGTTCAACATCCTTTACGTTGTAATTGTAGTTGATGCGTCCGATCAGGACTGTCCATGCAGAACCGGGCTTGAATACAGCACCAGCCTTTTTCAGCTGCTTGAGGGGAATTGCAAATTCAATGGTCCAGCCTTTGTCCTCGTCAGAATAATCGTTGAGGGTCTTCTGAAATTTTGAAGCAACCTTCATGCCGGGGATGACTGTGGTTGCATTGGGATTTGCAGGATATCCGCGGGTGGGAATGAAGAAAGAGGACATCTTTCCATTGGGAGTACCATGGAATTCCCAGTAGCTGGGAGAGTTTGCAGGCTTGAGATAGATCGCCAAATCATCGCCTGTACCTTGGGATTTTCCTTGATTTTCAGTCGCAAACTGCATGATATCGGTATCGGTCAGCTGAGCTGCAACGTAGAGATTATCTTTGTCATACATGAACCGGACAGTTCCGCCCTGGAAGGGTTCGACATCTTTGCCCTTTTTGCTTGTGTGAGCATAAACTTTTGCCGGAGTGGAATATTCAGGTGTAAAACGGTAGGTGCGATCCAGATTGTAAATGGATGCACCAGCCCACTCTTTTGCATCAATGACTCCATCAACTTTGACTTTTGCTTTGGCTTTGGAAACAGAGACCTTTGCAGAAGGTGTTCCAACATCAAATTTGCAGTCATAAGCATGGTTGCAGCAGCCTGTCAGAATGATGGTTGCGGCTGCAGCTGCGGCAGAAAATGTTACTGCACGAAAGTTCATTTTTTTGTTCTCCTGTATTATTTTTTTATGTTGTTATATTTTTTATTTCCAATTGACATCCGCATAGTATTCGAGGTGATGGTAGTTCACAACGGGCAGTTCGGGATAGGTTGAGAAATGCGGATTGGATTCAACAGATCCATAGTTGTAGTTGTATCTTGCGATTAGGATCGTCCAGGGTTCGCCGGGGTTGAACGGTCTGCCGGTTTTTGCCAGCTGTGCACGGGGAATCGCAACTTCAATGGACCAGCGTTTGTCTTTATCTTTGTAATTGTTCAGCGTTCCTTTGACTTTTGTAGCTACGACCATGCCGTCCATGAGAATACTCTTGGAGGGATCCAGCGGATATCTTCTGTTGGTGAAGAAGAGAGAGGTTTTCTTTGCATTGGGTGTACCGTAGCACTCCCAGTAGGACGGAGCATTTGCCGGTTTCAGGAACATTTCCAGAAGGTCACCGGAAAGATAGAAATGAGACTGGTCGACGGTTCCATACTGGATAATATCGGAATCTTCGAGGATGGCACCGATGTAGAGATATTTGTCATCATACATGAGCCGGACAGTTCCGCCTTCATAGGGATCGACACGTCTGTTTTTCAGGTTAATGTTGGCAAAAACTTTCGGAGGAATAACCTTTTTGTCTTTGTAAACATAAGCCGGCTGTATGTTGTGAACAGTTGCGCCTGCCCACTCTTTTTCATCAATGACACCATCGATTTTGATTTTTGCTTTTGCTTTGCTGACATCGATTTTTGCATTTTCTTTTCCGAGACCGAATTTACAGTCATAAGCACTGGTACAGCATCCTGTCAGAATGATGGATGCAGCTGCAGCGGCAACGGAAAATGTTACAGCGCGAAAATTCATTTTTCTACTTCTCCTGTCTTTCATTTTTTATGTTGTTTTTATAAATTTTCTTTTTCTCTCAATACTTGCCTTTTCTTGCAAATGTCGTTTTTATCACATTTTCCCCAACATTGGATTTGCAATCATAAGCAATTTTGCAAAACATCCGGCAGATATTATTGCTGTCAATTTCGTTTTTTGAACATTATATTCCTCTATCAGATTTTCTGAAATATAATGTTCAATCATTCATACCTATAACACAAATTTTCAATATTTCCAGTTTTTTTCTCAAAAAAAATAAAAAAAACAGTTCAGGATCTTTTCTCTCTTGAAAAAATTCAATGAGTTCCCTTGTAAAAATGAATTTTGGCTGTATGTTACTGAAATGTAAATCATCTAATAAAGGAAACAGACAATGAAACGATTTTTGTTATTAATGGCAGCTCTGTCTCTCTGTTTCTTCTGCGGCTGCAAGCAGGAAGAAGTAAAAAAAGAGAAAAAGCTGATTATGGTGACGAATGCCACCTTCCCGCCTTATGAGTATGTGGATAAGGGAAAAATTGACGGAATCGACCCGGAGATTGTCCGCCGGATAGCTCAGCGATTGGGATATGAGCTGGAAATCCAGGATATGGCATTCGATGCGATTATTGCCGCCGTGCAATCCGGAAAGGCTCAAATCGCCGCTTCCGGAATCACTGTTACCGAAGACCGGAAACAGAAAATCACATTTACTGACAGTTATGTTATCGCTGCTCAGGTGATGATCGTACCTGAAAATTCACCCATAAAAAGTGAAAAAGATCTGAAAGGAAAACGGATCGGCGTTCAGCATGGAACCACCGGTGATACTTATGTTAAGGAAAACATTCAGGAGCCCGAACGTTTCCAGAATGGACCGGATGCAGTTTCTGCGCTCGTAAAGGGAAAGCTCGACGTTGTTGTGATCGATGGCGAACCGGCAGAAGCGTATGTCTCTAAAAATCCGGGTTTGAAAATTCTTCCCAAGCCGCTGGTTCAGGAGGAATATGCCTTTGCGATCGGAAAGGAAAATCAGAAATTACTCAATGAGTTTAATGCTGAACTGAGAAAGATGAAAGAGTCCGGCGAACTGGCAAATATCATCAATGCTTACCGCCAGCCGCGGGTCGTTCTTGTCCTTCCGGAAAAAGATAGCGCAGAGAAAAAATATATCGATACCGTGATATCCCGTGTTGCAGAAAAACTTAATTTCAGAGTAGAAATTCAGGATGGAACACTGGAAAATATCACAAATGCTGCTAAAATCGAACGGAAACAGATCGTTGTATCTGCTATTCCTATAAGAGAGGATGAGAAAAAACTCGTTCCTAACTATCAGGTCCTGACCGTTGCAGAATATGTAGCTGTCGTTCCGGAAGATTCAAAAATCAAAGATTTTGCCGGTCTGCATGGAAAGAAAATCGGGACTTTGAAAGGTTCTTTTGCGGAACATTACGTGGAAAAACATATTGTTCCCCCGCAAAACTACAAGAATGCTGCCGAGGCAATAGATGCTCTTGTCTCAGGCAAAATCGATCTCGCAGTTATCGAAAAGAATTCCGCATTGAAACTGTTGGAAAAAAATCAAAAACTGCTCATTCTGCCTGAGACTTTTGCACGGGAAGATTACGTCCTTGCCTGCGGTAATGATAATCAGGCTTTGCTGAAAGAGTTTGTTGACGGCGTAATGACACTTCAGAAAAACGGAGATTTGAGCAAGATCCTTGCAGAAGCTGATCAGGTATATAAACCAACGAAGCTTGTAACGGAGGAAAAGACCGATGCTCCGATGGTTTCAGATGGATCTTTCTGGAGTGGGATCAAACTTTCGTTTTATAACAACTTCATCAAGGATCAGCGGTATGTTTATCTTGTAAAAGGGTTCTTTGTCACGATCGAAATCACAGTGCTGGCTGTCCTGATGGGAATTGTTATCGGGTTCCTGGTTGCAGTGGTCCGCAGTACCGCAGATATGACCGGGAAATGGAAACTCCTTGATGCACTCTGCCGGGTTTACCTGACAGTGATCCGCGGAACTCCGGTCGTGGTTCAGCTGCTTATCATCTACTTTGTCATTTTCGGCAGCGTGGATGTCGATAAAGTTCTTGTGGCGGTGATCGCTTTCGGAATCAACTCCGGGGCATACGTTGCAGAAATCATCCGCGGCGGGATCATGTCTATCGACAAAGGACAGATGGAAGCCGGACGGAGTCTCGGGCTTTCCTACGGGCAGACCATGCGTGAGATCATTCTTCCGCAGGCGTTCAAAAATGTCCTTCCTTCTCTGGGAAATGAATTTATTGTTCTTTTGAAAGAAACAAGTGTCGCCGGATATATTGCTTTGCAGGATTTGACCCGTGGCGGAGATATCATCCGCAGTCAAACCTATGATGCATTCTTCCCGTTGATCGCTGTTGCGCTGATTTATCTTGTTGTTGTTATGTTCCTGAGCTGGCTGCTTGGACGTTTGGAAAAGAGGTTGAAGAGAAATGAGTGAGATGATTTTTGAAATTCGCGACTTGGTCAAGCAGTTTCCTGCATTGACTGCCGTTGATCATGTTTCCACCACCATCAAACGCGGCGAAGTCGTCTTCGTTGTCGGTCCTTCCGGATCCGGGAAAAGTACATTCCTGCGCTGCTTGAATATGCTGGAGCCGCCTACAAGCGGACATATCCTGTTCAAAGGTGAGGATGTCAGAACAAATGAACGTTCTCTCAATGCCTTTCGTCAGCAGGTGGGAATGGTCTTCCAGCATTTCAATCTGTTCCCGCACCTGACCATTCACAAAAATATTACGCTTGCACCTGTCCGGACGCACAGACTTACTGCGAAAGAAGCTTCTGAAAAGGCTGATTCTCTTCTGAAACGGATCGGTTTGTATGACAAGCGGGATGCTTATCCTGCACAGCTTTCCGGCGGACAGAAACAGCGTATTGCAATTATCCGTGCTTTGGCAATGAATCCGGATGTGCTTCTTTTCGACGAACCGACATCTGCTCTCGACCCGGAAATGGTGGGGGAAGTGCTTTCTCTCATGAAAGAACTGGCTCAGGAAGGAATGACAATGGTGGTTGTCACTCATGAAATCGGTTTTGCTGCAGAAGTTGCAAACCGGGTCATCTTCATGGATCAGGGCAAGATCGTTGTTTCCGGAACGCCGGACGAAGTGATCAAAAACTCCGAACATCCCCGTGTTCGTGACTTCTTCTCCAAAGTTCTTTAATACGGAGCCTCTACTGTGATTGTCGATCATCCTCTGACACTGGAAGAACGGAAGATTTCCCAGAAGAATTATCTCCGGTTCGGTTTCATCAACGGCTTTTCCTATATGTGTCTCGGAGAGACGATCATCATTCTGATTGCTGTTCAGATCGGAATGCCTGACGTGCTGATCACCTTTGTGGGAGCAATGCTTTATATCGGTTTTCTGCTTCTTCCGCTGGGTGTCCGGCAGACTGCCAGGACCGGTGCGGCGCAAAGTCAGGCGTCATTCTGGGTGTGCAGAAACATTGCCGCTTTACTGGTGGCTGTCAGTGCCGTCGTTGCACAATATATTCCTGTTGTTGCCTGGGGATTGCTGCTGTTTGCCGCTTTGATGTTTTACGGTTTCCGTGCGGCAGGGGTTGTGCTTTCCCAGCCATTGATCGGGGAAATCACCAATGACGATGACCGCTCTCAGGTTGTGGGGAATGCAACGGGTGCATTCTACTTTTCCGGTGTTATCGCATTGATCATCGTGAGTTTTCTCCTGAAAATGAGTGATTCCATCTGGATTCTCTGCGGGATCGTTGTGTTTGGTGCTTCTATGGGGGTGACTGCCTCCCGGTTCATCCGTGCGATCCGGGAAACGGATATCATCCGTCAGACAGCACAGAAACCGCTGATGCCGGAATGGAAAAAAGTAAAAGCAAACCCCATGATCCGTCAGCTTCTGATCGTTGGTTTCTGCAAAAATCTTGCAGTGATCCTGATGGTTCCCGCTTCTGTTCTTTTCTTGAAAAAAGGGTATGGTTTTTCTGATACAGTTGCTGTTCTGTTTTCAGCTGCGCAGTTCTGTGCCAGCTTTACAGCCTCCTGGCTTTCGGGAAAAATTGTGGCTAAGAAAGGTCCCCGTGCGGTGCTGATCATCTCTGTTTCATTGGGGCTTATCGTCTCCCTGCTGTGGCTGATCGCACCATTTTCCGGTATCATTATCCCCTGCATTTTATCTGTCCTTGTATTTTTCCTTTGCGGAACCACGGTGGCGTTCGGTGACAATGCCAACACCTGTTATTTTCTGATGGCAGTTCCGAAAGAACAGCAAATCGCCGGATCCGTTGCAACAAATGTGATTCAAGGGGCAGGTGCCGGAATCGCCGGAATGGTGATCGCCGGCGGACTCATGTGGTTCGCACGGTATATCACTCCGTCGATCGGCGGGGCATTTCAGAATTTTATTCCGGGAGACGGACAGCAGATTCTTACCTACAAGCTCTTTTTCCTTCTTGCTCTTCCCATTCAGTTGTTTGCATTGTACCAGACGATCCGTCTGAAGACGATCATCAAGACTTACCGGGCAGAACATGGGGAAGAGGGAGTCCGGAGAACGGTTGCATCAGGCAGAAAAGATGCTCATTGAGCCTTGCCCGGTCCAATCGTCATAACCAGATTTTCCAGAACCAGTCTCGGTTCACCGGCACCTGTGACCATCGCTTTGTTTGCTGTGAACAGTGCATCAAAGATATCGGCAAACTCTTCATCTGCAAAACGGCTTGCATTTTCCCACATCTTGAAAAGACGGTACGGGTTCATGGAAAAGATCGGATCATTGTTCCCCTTTGCCTTCTGATCTTCCACTGTTGCGTAGAAAAAGTTCGGTCCGGCATTGGCAGGAAAACCGTATTTTGCCCCGGCACACTTCAAGTTCATCAACCGCTTGAATTCATTGGCGGTAGAGGAAAGAACTGCCAGTTCAGCGTTTCCGCTGGAACTTCCCTGTTCCAAAGAGAGCAGAATTCCCGGAATCAGGGTCATTGCCCGCTGAATATCCCGTTCCGCAAGGGCAGAGGAAAATTCCCAGACCAGCGACTCTTTTGTGGCGGTACAGACTGCATGGCAGTCATCCAGAGAAACCTTTCCGGTTCCTCCGATATATGCCGCAAGTTTTTTGATTTCATTTTTCAGCAGCAGCAGATCCCCGCCTGTTGAACGGGCAAGAAATGACGAGGCATCCCGGGTCATCTGGATCCCTTCTGCTTCGGCAAACTCTCCGGCACGCAGAATGACTTCTGCCTCAAAATTTTTCGCTTTCGGATCGATCTTATCGAACCAGGTGAATGTGTTCGGTTCTGTCTTTCCGATTGCCGCCGCAACTTTGTAGAATGAACGTTTCCGGTCAAGTCCGGTTCCATCGAAAACCACAGTGATCCCGGCTGGAAGTCCTTCATTCCAGAGATCTGCCACCATTTCCAGACGGGTTTTCTTTTTCTTTTTTCCGGTCCCGACAGGTTCAGAAAAGGCATCTTCAAACTTATTGAAATGTTTGAGCCAGATGATTTTTTCCGGTGTCAGGAACGGCGGTGTCGTCATTGTATTGATCAATGAATCCAGAATTTCAACAGCATTCAGCGTATCGGAATCTCCCCGGATGATCTCCAGAGATTCATTTTCTTCGGGTGCAGGACCGCAGAGATCAAGGATTTTTGCGTTTGCCGCATCCTTGATCGCTACGTCATCTGTACCGAGAATAATATGTACTTTACCGCTCATGCTCAATCAATGCCCGGACGGAATTTGCATTTCGGATCAAGAGAAGCAACTGTCTTTGCAATCAGTTTTGCCGCAGCTTTTGCATCTCTGATATCGCAGATTTCAACCGGCGTGTGCATATATCTGTTGGGAATGCTGATCAGAGCTGTTGCCACACCGCCGGCAGACATCTGCATCCGTTCGGTATCGGTTCCGCCGGAAGCACGGTGTCCGCACTGGATCTGACAGTCGATTTTATTTTTCTTTGCCGCATCCATGATATAACGGTACAGAACGGGGTTGACGTTTGCGTTTCTGGAAACGATCGGTCCGCCGCCCAGTTTGACATCGCCCCACTGTTTGCGGTCGACGCCCGGAACATCGGTTGCGAAGCCGACATCCACAGCGATTCCGACGTTGGGTTTGATCCCGAATGTACTTGCTTCTGCTCCACGCAGTCCCAGTTCTTCCTGAACGGTTCCGACTGCATAAACCCCGATTTTGACTTTTGCTTCTGCCAGCATCCGGAATGCTTCTGCGATCACATAAGCACCGATCTTGTCATCAAGCCCTTTGGACATGATCACATTCTTGTTCAGGAAACGGCAATTGGAACGCATTGCGATCGGGTCCGCAACGGAGACAAGAGCTTCCGCTTCTTTCCGGGAACTGGCTCCGATATCGATCCAGAGATCGGAAATCTCCATAACGGTTTCCCGTTCTTTGGGTGTCTGAAGATGGATGGGCTTTCTGCCGATCACGCCGGGAACGATCCCTTTGTCAGTGATGATATCGACTTCCAATGCGGGCAGGGTGACTTTATCGATCCCGCCGACTGCACGGAAAGTAACGAGTCCTCCCTCGGTGATATCAACGACCTGAAAACCGATTTCGTCATAGTGTCCGGCAAGCATGACCTTGAATTCCGCATCCGGGTTCAGGACAGCTATACTGTTGCCGAGGACATCCACATCGATTTTGTGGGCATATTTTTTCAGATAATTACGGTAGACAGCCGCTTGCGGTGTTTCAAAACCGGAAGGTCCGGATGTATTGAGGAATGTTTCGAGAAATTTCAAACTTGCATCAGCCATGATAAACTCCTGTGTAAAACTGTTGTTTTCGGATACAATAACTACTGAACTCTCTTTTTTCAAATTTTTTCCTGAAAAAATCGTAAAAAAAACTTTATTTCTCGTATTTCCGGTGTATGTTACCATTGAATCAGTTGGAGAACGGAAGATGAACGAAGAAAAAGAATTTAACGGCGATAAATGTTATCAGCGTTTTATTTCCTATCTGCGGAACACGAAAAACATGTCGGAACATACAGTTAGCAGTTATGGAATCGATATTTGCCAGTTTGCCGCGCTCTGCCTGAAAAAAGATCCCCTGAATGAAGAAGTCGACTGGGATTCCGTCAGCGTTTATGATGCCCGCGGTTTTATCGTGGATCTTCAGGATGCAGAACTTTCCAAAACAAGCATCCAGAGAAAACTTTCCGGATTGCGTTCGTTTTTCCGTTATCTGGTGCGTGATTGCCGGACAAGAAACAACCCTTTTTCCGGATTGACCGGACCTAAAAAGCAGAAAAATCTGCCGAAATGTATGACCGTCGGCGAAGTCGGAAAACTGCTGGATGCACCAGCCGTATTCTGGCGTGATGCCCTTGCTTCCGGTTATGCCCGTGACGAAGCCAGCGCAGATTTTCAGATGAAGCGGGATACCGCAATGCTTGAGATCATTTACAGCGGTGGACTCCGAATCAGTGAGTGTACCGGGTTGAATATGAGCGACATCGATCTTTACAGCGGCGTGATGAAAATCCGTGGAAAAGGGAAAAAAGAACGGCTTGGCGCAATCGGAGATCCCGCCGCACGGGCTTTGAGAAACTATCTGATCATGCGCAGAAGCATGTTCTCCAACAACCGTCCGGAGTCCCCGGTTTTTCTGAATCAGCAGGGAACCCGTTTTACCGACCGCTCTTTTCAGCGGAATTTTAAACTTTATCTTACGACAGCCGGACTTCCTGCAGATATGACCCCGCACAAACTGCGGCACTCGTTTGCAACTCATCTGCTGGATGCCGGAGCTGACCTCCGCAGTGTTCAGGAGTTGCTTGGACATGCAAATTTGAGTACGACTCAATTGTATACCCACATCAGTTCAGAACGGATGCGAGCTGTTTATCAGCAGGCGCATCCCCGGGCATAAGGAATATCGGTTATGTTGAAAGCCCTCCTGCGTCCCGCAATGATTTTTATCCCGTTCCTGCTTGGAATCTGTTTCCCGCAGGCTCATGTTCTGAATGAAACACCTTTTTACATCGTGAAATGGTTCCTCTGCACGATGGTTTTTATGGCTTGTCTTCAGCTTGATTTCAAGCAGTTGAAGCCGCGGAAGGAACATGTGATCATTCTCCTGTTGAACCTGGCAATGGGGATCGTTCCTTATCTGCTTTTGAAATTCTTCTTCCCGGCACAACCGGTTTATGCAGTGACTGCTTTTTTTGTCGGGATCACTCCCACTGCCACGGCTGCTCCGGTGGTTGTCTCTTTCCTGAACGGAAGAACCGGGTTTGCGTTGACCGGTTTTACGATCACGAATCTGTTTATTGCCCTTGCTCTGATTTTTCTTTTGCCGATGGTAACGGGGACAGTCACGTTTGATTTTGCTTTTAATGTAGCCCGAACTCTGGTGCAGGTGATCGGGATCCCGTTCCTCATCGCAATGGCAGTCAGAAAGATTTTTCCAGAGGCAAAGAATCTGCCGAAAAAATGCAAACTTTTTACCTTTTCTCTATGGTCATTCTGTCTGTTTATCCTTGCTGCCATTGCCCGGAATCACTTCATGGAAAATCCGGGGGAATCAGTTGGAAAAGTCTTGCTGATCGGTTTGATCTCTCTGGTGATCTGTGCCTGTAATTTCTTTTTCGGGAGAATCTTTTCCCGCAAGAAGTTTGCCCGGGAATCCAGCCAGATCCTTGGACAGAAAAATACAACTTTGACGCTTTATCTTGCTTTGCATTATGCCGGACCTCTGGTTGCTCTCGGCACAATCTTTTATATTCTCTGGCACAATACATGGAACGCATGGCAGATGTATGATTATGACAAGCGGAAACTGCTCAAAAAATCTTCATCTCCCAGGCAGGAAAAATAATTTTCTGTTTGTTCTCTCTTGTATTTTCCTTTACAGTGTGATATATTTGTTTGAAATCACTTACGGATCAAGATGTTCAGATGCAACTGCAATAATAAAAAAAGGATGAAAAATGGACGCTTTTGCTGAATTGTTTTCCCGTTATTTGAAAGCTGCTGATGCTTTTTTGTGGGGACCGCCTCTCTTGATTCTGCTTCTCGGGACACATCTCTTTTATACGTTCCGGTTGAAATTTATCCAGCGTCATCTCTTTACGGCATTCCGTCTGGTGACACAGAAAGATGATTCTCTGAGCGGGAATGTCGCACCTTTTGCGGCATTGGCAGTAGCACTTGCTTCCACCATCGGAACAGGGAATGTGATCGGTGTCGCGACTGCAATTGCGCTTGGCGGACCCGGTGCCGTCTTCTGGTGTATGATCACCGGCGTTTTCGGGATGGCTACAAAATATGCGGAGTCACTCCTCGCAGTCAAGTACCGTGTCCGGGATAAAAATGCTGAAGTTCATGGCGGCCCTATGTACACCATTCTGATGGGCTTGAAATGGAAATGGATGGCTGTTCTTTTCTGTATCTTCGGAAGCATTGCAGTCCTTGGAACAGGAAATCTGGTTCAGAGTAATGCGATTGCAACGATCGTTGAGAAAACATTCAATGTTTCTCCTGTGATTACAGGTTTGGTCGTGTCTGTTATCGTCGGGCTGGTGATCGTTGGTGGACTTCAGAGCATTGCAAAAGTCTGTACCTATCTTGTTCCGTTCATGTCTTTTATCTATCTTGCCGGTTGTGCTGCTCTGTTGATCATAAACGGCAGCTATCTGGATGATGCTCTTATTCTTATTGTGAAAAGTGCATTCACTTCCAAAGCTGCAGCCGGCGGTGCAATCGGCTATGGATTTATGCTTGCCGCCCGGTATGGTATCGCCCGCGGCTTGTTTTCCAATGAGGCGGGGATGGGCTCTGAGCCGATCGTTGCCGCCACTGCCAAAACCCGTAATGCTGTCCGGCAGGGTTTGGTGTCATACTCCGGAACATTCTGCACGATCGTGATCTGTTTTCTGACTGGCATGGTCATCGTTTCCGGATATCTTGCCAAGCCGGAGTCTGTCAAGCTGGTCAATGACGGATTGCTGACCCAGAGTTGTTTTGAGCAGCTGCCTTATGTTGGAAAATATCTCCTTTCCTTTGCTATTTTTGCCTTTGCGATCACCACTCTTCTCGGCTGGTTCTACTATGGTGAACAGTGTCTGCGTTTTATGGTCAATACTCCGAAAGCGACAATGGCATACAAAATCATCTATACACTTGTCGTTTATCTCGGTGCAGTCGGGACCCTTTCCACGGTGTGGGATTTTGCCAACTTTTCCAATGGCTTGATGGTGATTCCCAACGTGTTGAGTTTGCTGCTTCTGCATAAAGTCGTGGTTGGTGAAACAAAGAAATATCTATGGAGCGGAAAACTGAATGAGAATGATCCCCGATGCATCAGGGGCAATAAAATCATTGATCCGGAACGGTGTGAAAAATAATTTATTCCTGTCTCCGGATTTTTGAAATTGTCTCAATAGTAAGTTTTTTTTTGAAACAACGTGGTATAATTTGCAAATAGGATCGTATTATGTTATGCCAGTCGGAAAACGCTTGTCAGAATAGGGAGATTTTGTTATGGAAACTGTGAAACAATATAAATTTTATGCGTTTATCAGCTATTCCCGGAAAAATTCAGCCGCTGCGGCTTTTTTGCAGAAAGGCTTGGAACGTTTTAAAGTGCCCGTTCAGAAAGTCGAAGAAAAATTTCTTCCACCGGATTCAAAATATATCAGACCGGTCTTCCGGGATAAACGGGATCTTGAAGTTTCAGAAAAAAAGTTTACAGAAGATATCGAACATGCAATTCTTGAGTCACGCTATTTAGTTGTTTTATGTTCTCCGGAATCTTCTGCTTCTGAATGGGTAAACCGTGAAATCGAATACTTTTTGAAAACGCATGACAATGACAGTAACTTGATCATTCCTGTTGTTTTGAAAGGGAATCCGGGGCATAATAATGAAACGGAATGTCTGCCTCCGGCTCTTCGGAACGAGGGCTTTACCGGACGGAATCTTCCGACAATGATCGCCGACGATAATGAGCCGGAAAAAGATGGCTGGGAAAACGGTTTGATTCAGTTGATCAGCTACATGCTGCATGTCAAACGGGAAAGTATCAAAGCAAGTATAGATGCAGAACGGATCCGTTTTTACAGACGCAGTGCAGCTGTTGCTGTATTTGTTGTTCTGGTATTTGCTGCCCTGACTGCCTGGGCAATGCGTGCAGAAAAGCAAGCACAGAAAAATGAGCAGCGGGCAATCGCCGGAGAAAAGAAAGCGCAGGAGAATGCGGTAGAAGCACAAAAACAGGCGGATATTGCCAGAAAGAACGAACAGCGGGCAATCGCCGGAGAAAAGAAAGCTCAGGAAAATGCGAACGAAGCAAAAAGACAGGCCGATATCGCACGGAAAAATGAAGCAAAAGCAAAAAAACAGACTGAGATTGCAAAAGGATCATTATATTTTCTGCGGAATATGTTTGATTCCGGTCTATCGAGGGAGTTTGGACCGCACAAAGTCACTCTTCTGGGGGCAATCAATGATAAAATTCCGGCAATCTATGACATCGGAAATTGGCAGCTGAGAGCTTCTGTCGCTTTGACTGTAGGTTCGATCCTCAATGACATGAGAATGGATAAAAAAGCATTGCGCCTCTTAAAGGAATCTGTCAGATTATATGAAAAATATGCTCCGGGAACAGAGGAATTGGCAGAAAGTTATTACAATATCGGAAACACTTACGATGCACAGGGAATGTATAAAGAATCGTTGGAAAACCATCGGAAAGCTTTAAATATCCGGAAAAAGATCCTGCCCCGGGATCATTCAGATATTGCTAAGAGTTATGACCGTATAGGTGCCGGATATTATCGTCTGGGCGCATACAAAGAAGCTCTGGAAAACATTGAAAAGGCATGGCTGATAAAAAGATTGCATTGTTCTGCAGAAGCTCCCGAAATGACTTTCACTTATAACAGTTTCGGGTTGATATATTCCAGTCTGAAAGATTATAGAGAAGCATTGTATTATTTTGAAAAGGCTTTGGATATGGAAATTCGGTTCTATCCCGAAAATAAGCGTACTGTTGCTACAATTTACTATAATATCGCCTCTGTGTATGAAGCAAAGAAAAACTATGAAGAAGCTGCGGCAAATTACAAGATGGCATTGGATAGACGGCGTCAGATCCTGCCAAAAAATCATCCGGATCTCGCCAAATGTTATTATAAAATCGGAGGCATGTATTATTGCCGGGAAAAATACGAAACCGCGCATCGGTATTTCAAGCAGGCTTATGAAATTGCAAGAAAATTTTACGGAGAAAAGCACACCAATACAAAACAATTTTTCAAAATGCTGCAGGATGTGGAACAGAAACTCAAGAATTCCACAAAGTAACTGTTGCATCATAATCACATTGATCCCTGGCGGATAATGGATCTTTTCCGGAAAACTGTGGAACATCATAGATTTTCACTCTAAAAAATCTATGAAATACTCAATTCCTGTTTGAAAAATCCGGAATTTATGGTACATTACATAACACGATAAAAACCCGCAACTTTTACTCAAGGAGATGGAAATGAAAGTTTTGGTTGCATATTCCGGCGGACTTGATACCTCCGTCATCGTCAAATGGGTCAAAGAAACCTATAACTGCGAAGTTGTTGCCTACTGTGCAGACGTCGGACAGGAAGAGGAAACCGATGGTCTTGATGAAAAAGCACGCAAGACCGGTGCCCTGAAGTGCATCGTTGATGACCTCAACGAAGAATTTGCTCAGGACTTCATCTTCCCGATGATGCAGGCAAATGCTATTTACGAAGGAACCTACCTTCTCGGAACCTCTATTGCACGTCCTCTGATCGGAAAACGCCTTGTGGAAGTTGCCCGCGAAGAAGGCTGCGATGCCATCTGCCACGGTGCTACCGGAAAAGGAAACGACCAGGTCCGTTTTGAACTCGCTGCTTACGCTCTCGATCCCAAAGTCAAGATCATTGCAGCATGGCGCGATCCCAACTGGACTTTCAAGGCCCGTACCGAAATGATTGAATACGCTCACAAGCACAATATTCCGATCACCTCCACCGCTGAAAAACCCTACAGCATGGACCGCAACCTTCTCCACATCAGCTTTGAAGGCGGCATCCTGGAAGATCCCTGGAACGCTCCCAAAGATGATATGTACTGCCTGACCAAGCCCCTCATGGAAGCTGCTGACGATCCCGAAGATGTCATCATCACTTTTGAAAAGGGTGTCCCTGTGGCTGTCAATGGCGAAAAGCTCACCCCCGCAAATATCATGCGCCGCCTGAACAAACTCGGTGCAAGACATGCAGTCGGAAGAATCGATATCGTGGAAAACCGCTTCGTCGGTATGAAGTCCCGCGGCGTTTATGAAACTCCGGGCGGAACCATCCTCCACATCGCTCACCGCGCTCTCGAATCCATCACCATGGATAAAGAAGTCATGCACCTCCGCGACAGCTTCATTCCCATCTACTCCAAGATGGTTTACAATGGTTTCTGGTATGCTCCCGAACGCGAAATGCTTCAGGTCGCTATCACCGAAAGCCAGAAGTATGTCACCGGCGATGTCCGCGTGAAACTTTACAAGGGCGCATGCCATGTCACCGGAAGACGCTCCGAATACAGCCTTTACGATGACAAGATCGCTTCCTTTGAAGCTGAAGATGTCTACGATCAGAAGAATGCAACCGGCTTTATCAAGCTGAATGCTCTCCGTCTGAGCGTGCTTGCAAACAGCAAACAGCGCAGATACTGATTTTATCATCACCGATCCCGGCACTGACTGTGTCCGGGATCTGTTTTTTTAAGGATCACCCCGATGTTTCTTTACATCTATTCTGTTATTCAGGGAATCGTTCAGGGAATTACTGAACTACTGCCCATCAGCAGTACGGCTCACTTGAAAATCGTGAACCGTATCATTGCTGCCTGCGGCGGAAGCACTCCTTCTGAAGCCTTCAGTAATATGTTTGATGTCGTGATCCAGCTCGGGTCGATCCTTGCTTTTCTCGTTTATTTTCATGAAAAATTGATTCCAGCCGCTGCATTCCGGGATAAGATCGTGTTCCGGAAGACTTTTCTGCTGTGGTTCAAAAGCGGGATCGGTTTGATTCCTACCGTCATTGCCGGTCTGCTTTTTGCAGATTATGTGGAACGTCTCGGAATGAAAACCTTTATTACGACACTTCTGGTCGGCGGGATCATTCTTCTGATTCTGGAAAGCCGGAAGCAGAAAGAAGGAATCAAAAAGATTGAAGATATCGAAAATTTTTCCTATGCCCGTGCATTAGGGGTCGGTGCATTCCAGTGTCTTGCCCTGATTCCCGGAACTTCCCGTTCCGCTGCAACGATCATCGGCGGTTTGGTCTTAGGCGCATCCCGTCCGCTGGCTGTGGAGTTTTCATTTTTCCTTGCCATTCCGACTATGGTTGCCGCATCCGGTTACTCTCTTCTGAAACACGGCGCATCTCTCAGCGGAAGTGAATGGACCGCTGTCGGTATTGGTTTTATCGTTTCTTTCTTTGTCTCATGGATAACCGTTGTACTGTTCATGAAGTACATCCGGACCAAAGATTTCAAGCCATTCGGCTGGTATCGCATTGGTTTGGCAGCGGTTCTTGCAGTCTTGCTTTTCCGTGGGATCCTGACCAACTGATCAGGCTTTTTTCAACACCGATGCAGCATGTTTCACAGCCGCTGCACCACCGCCCAGCATACGGGCGATTTCTGCCACTCTATCTTTGCCGGAAACTTCCATAACTGTTGTTTCAGCCGTAGAGTCTGATGTGATTTTCTCTACTTTGAAGTGTTTTTCTGCGCAGGCGGCGACCTGGGGCAGGTGAGAGATCGAGATGATTTGTTTCGACTTTGCAAGTTTTGCAAGTTCTTCCCCGACTGTAACGGCTGTTTCTCCACCGATGTTGGCATCGATTTCATCAAAAACAAGAGTCGGGATCCTGTCTGCTCCGGCAAGAACCGTTTTCAATGCGAGCATAACACGGCAGAGTTCACCGCTGCTTGCGACATCCCGCAAGGGCAGGGCGCGAACCCCCGGGTTTGCTGAAAAGAGAAACTCAATCTTATCCGAACCGGTATTTTCCGGAGCTGCTTCTTCAAAAGATATCTGAAATTCTGACCGCTTGAATCCAAGTTTTTCCAGCTCTTTTTTCAGTTGTTTTTCCAGCATCCCGGCTGCATTTTTTCTGGCTTTAGAAAGTTTTTCGCAGATTTTCCGGTGAATATTTTCCGCTTCTGCAACTTCCTGATCCGCTTTTTCCCGGGCGAACTCTGAATTTTCAAAAATATCGACTCTGGATTTTGCTTCTTCAAGATAATGCAGAATATCTTCAATGGTCGGCCCGAATTTCCGTTTCAGACTTTGCAGATCATGGATCCGTTCTTCGATGGCAGCAAAGGCTTCTGCATCAAGATCAACTGTTTCAGCATGGCATGTGATCTCATCAGATAAACTCCGGATGGCATCAGAAATCAGCTCCAGCTGCTCCTGAAACTTCATCGCAGATTCTTCATCGACACGTTCAAGGGAATGAAGGATCCGGCGGACAGCGGTGAGCCTTTCAAGCAGAGATTCTTCTGATTCCGTTAAGAGATCAACCGCCGACGAGGATAGCTGAAGGATCTCTCTTGAGTTCGCTGCAACCGCATGGAGCTTTTCGATTTCGACATCTTCACCGGGCTTCGGATCGACTTTTTCGATGGTTTCCGCATCGATCCGGAACCGTTCTGCTTCAAAAGTCGACGGCATATTTTTCAGCAGAAGTTCTTTTTCTTTCCGGGCTTTTGAAACTGAGTCCCAAGCATTGCCGCACTCTGTCAGGAGATCCTGATTCCCCGCAAAGCGGTCAAGCGAAAAAAGCTGCTCTGCCGGATTCAGGAGCGTAACAGTGGCAGATGCCCCATGGATGTCCGCAAGATAGGCTCCCAGAGAGGCAAGCAATTTAGAATTCGCAGCAGAGGCATTGACAAAAATTTTCCCGGAGGATGGGGTGAAAACCCGTTTGATCAGAAGATTTTCCCCGTCGCATCGTTCGACCCCTGCATCATCAAGAATAAGGTTGATCTTTTCCAGAGAATCCGGATCAACGGAGAACAGACCGGCAATTTCACACCGGTCCGCACCCTCCCGGATCGCACTTTTCTCAAAGCGTGCCCCGAGCAAAAGGCGCAGACCTCCCATGAGAACGGATTTTCCCGCTCCGGTTTCTCCGGTAACTGCGTTGAAGCCTGAGCTGAAATCGAGCGCAGCTTCTTCCACAAGCGCAAGATTTCTGATATGCAGCCATTTCAGCATAGACGATCAGCGGTTGAAGTGTCTGTAGTTTTTCTCGCTGAATTTTACGATTCCGTTTGCTGTTGCCTGATCGACAGGACCTTCCAGCAGAACCGTAACACTTCCTGTTTTGGAGTCGATATCATCGGGGTTCGGGATATTCGGCATGAATGCACGGTAGAAGATCCCGTCAATAACAAGACCGAGTTTTTCTCCGCGATACTGGATCGCAATGCTGGACCAGAGCATCTGACCGCGTTTGTCAAGATGAAGCACCAAGTCATAAAAACCGGGGTCGCCCTGACGGGGACTCAATTCGATTTTCTTGACGTTCCGGCTATGGAGGAACGGGTTGACGTTCACGCAGACTTTCGCTCCGGAGAATGTATCAATATACCGCTCCAGTTCTTCTCCTCTGCGGTAACGGATGATCCGGTGAACTGAAATGACGTATTCCGGGTCAGTCGGGTTCAATGAATCTTCCAGTTCCTGAATTGCCTGATCAAGATCGCATCCCGTTCCGGTCAAAAGCGTAGAAACTGCAATGATTGCAAACAGAAAAAACTTTTTCATAGATTTCCTCACATTCTGGCGTTCAGCGCATCACGCTGTTCTTCGGTCAATCCGGCGAACTTCGGATTTCCGGGCATGATCCCGCGTTTGGATTCTTTGATGAAGTCGCAGAAATGAGCAACTTCTGCCACCTGCATCATTTCAGGATCGGCTTCGATCTTGGCAATAGCATTGGTTGCATTCAAACCGTCAAAGAAGAACGTCTTGATGGCTCTGCGGATCATCAGACGTTTCTGGTTATCAAAACCTGCTCTGCGGAGTCCGATCACGTTGGGACCGGTGATGAAGTTCATTTCCCGGAGCATGGTGAAGGGCGGTACATCCTGACCGATCATTGCTTCCGGTCCGATCATCGCAAGAGAACCGATCCGGCAGAACTGATGGATCTTGACATATCCGGAAAGAACCGCTCCGGCTCCGATCTGAACATGGCCGGTAAGTGCTGTATGGTTGGAAATTGTAACACGATCCCCGATCACGCAGTCATGGGCAACATGAACGAATGCCTGAAGCAGAACATGATTTCCGATCACTGTTTTCAGGAAATCAAAAGGAGGACGGTGGATGGTCACATATTCCCGGATCACTGTATCAGAGCCGATTTCCGTGTAGGAGACAATCCCACGGGTGAAACGGTGATCCTGAGGTTCTCCGATATAGGTTCCGAAATAGATCCGGCAGCGCGGTCCGATGGTGGTGTACTGTCCGATTTTAACATGAGCATCAATATAACAATTATCGCCGATCGTCACATCATCTTCAATGACTGTATAAGGACCGATCTCGACATTTTCACCAATGACTGCTTTAGGAGAAACGATTGCTGTTGGGTGGATATTGGACATTTTATTTATTTCCCTTCTTTATGTGAGGAATTGTTCAAAAATAACCGGTCTATGAATTCCCTGAAAAGGGTTCATTCTGCCTATATGGAATTATAGCCTCTTTTTTGTGAAAAACAAGTGATTTTTCTGCAAAATAGATGTTTTTTTAGTGAAAAATCTGAAATATTAAAAGTTTTTGCACCAAAATACAAACTTTTTCATTCCTGTGTTTGAAAAAATGAGTTTTCAGATGTAGATTACCATCGAAATCTGAATCGGTATTTTAAATTTTGACGGAGACCCTGATTTATGGCGCAAGTGGAATATTCCTGTAAGCGGAAAAAAGATTTTGTCACTTCTCTGGCAATCATTATGTTCGTGGCAATTTTCGTATTTGAAATTTATCTGATCGTATTCATCAGAATTCAGCTTCAAAAAGAAAATGCAATGGCTCATGATGTTATCAAACAGGAAATGTTGATGAAAACAGAGCAGATCCGCGGACAGATCAAGAACGCAAAGCCGAAAACTCCTTTGCAGGAATGCGAAGTTATGATGGCAACCAGCTGTCTGGATAACATCGTTCAGTTCATCCGGCGCAATAAAGATACAATGACCTCTCAACAGATCGTTGAAACAAATGATCTCCTTTCCCAGCTGGAGGTCTATACTCTTACATGGGGGAAAAACAAGTATCTGTTCAAACAGGAATCTTTTGAAACCAAACCGATTCTGGATAAAATGGAAGCCAAACTCGATCAGGCCGCCGCTGAAGGCCGCTGATTATTTCGGGACGACGGAGCAGATACAATGAAAACATCCGCCAGAATCTTTGCTGAAAATATTTATGATGCCCTCCTTGCTGCCCATGGACCTCAGCAGTGCTTTCTCGTTCACAACTCTGCTCTGCAACTGCTTGTCGCAACGATCCTTTCCGCTCAATGTACCGATAAAACTGTGAATCAGGTCACGGTCGAACTCTTCAAAAAATATCCGGATGCAAAAGCCTTTGCGAATGCTGTTCCGGAAGAACTTGAGCGGGATATTCATAAATGCGGATACTACCGGGCAAAAGCTGCTCATATTATCGGAGCTGCTGCAAAAATCTGTTCTGAGTTCGGGGGCGAAGTTCCTGACACAATGGAAGGGCTGACTTCTCTTCCGGGGGTTGGACGGAAGACTGCTAATGTTGTGCTGGGGGATTTCTTCCAGATACCCGGTCTGCCTGTTGATACTCATGTGATCCGTTTGACAAACCGGATCGGACTTTGCCGGTCAACAGACCCGGTCAAGATCGAACAAAGCCTTTGCGGAAAAATCGCTCCCGAAAAATGGGCTCAGTGCTCTCATCTGCTGATTATTCATGGCAGACGCCGCTGTATGGCGCGTAAGCCGGATTGTGCGAATTGTGAAATCTCATCCCTGTGTAAAAAAAGAGGTGTCTGAATGGGGTATTTGAAAAAGAAATTCAGAGATATCAAGAAATTTCCGGATTGGCTCTTCCTGCCGATCATCGGATTGATGTATTTTTATAAACTCCTGATGCGGAAGCGTTATATTGATCGTAGCGGTGTTATGGAAAATCCGAATCCGCCGGGAATTGCTGTGACCTGGCATAACCGTCTCATGTTTTTCCCGCTGATGTTCCCGAAAAGACTGCGCCGCTGTACTTCAGCTGTGATCAGTGCCTCCCGTGATGGTCAGTATGTTGCCGATCTTGTTCACTGGATGGGGATCGGCAGCATCCGGGGCTCCAGTTCCAGAAAAGGGATGAATGCTGTCAATGGTGCTGTGCGTGCGCTGGAAGCAAAACGCTATGTCGCATTTACTCCCGATGGCCCCCGCGGACCCCGTTACCACATGAGCAGCGGACCGATCTATCTGGCATCCAGATTCCAGGTGCCTGTCTATCCGGTCGCTATCAATTACTCCTCTTACTGGGAACTGAAAAGCTGGGATCGTTTCCAGATCCCGAAACCTTTCGCAAAGGTCACTCTGGTTATCAGCGAGCCGATTTTCATCCCGAAGGATTTGAATGCAGAGGAGGCTGAACATTGGCGTCTTGTTGTGGAAAATAAACTCAAAGAAGTGGCAGAGGTCAAAGAATCATGAAAGTAGCTATTATTTGTACGGGTGACGAACTGCTGAAAGGTGCAGTTACAAATACAAACCTCCGCTTTATGGGTGAGAAACTTCTTGCCAATGGGATCATTCCGAAATTTTCCATGGAAGTCCGGGATGGAATGAAAGCGATCCGGGATGCCTTGGAAACTGCTTTCTCCAAAGCAGATACCGTTATCGTTTCCGGCGGATTGGGTCCGACTTCTGATGATGTCACAAAAGAGGCTGCCGCTGAGTTTCTGCAATGTCCTCTTGTTCAGGACGACCGGGTGCATCTTTCTCTGATGCGGCTCTGGCAGCAATATAAAGCAGAGGG
>SUVT01000040.1 GCA_015061845.1 Lentisphaerota bacterium | reverse complement strand
TAAAAAAGAGCTCAATACAAATCATATTCTAAAACTCAACTCGAGTTGTTAGCGGTTGTTTTGCTTCTTCTCTCAATATCTCCAATATCACTGCTATCTTTATTACATATTTTTTCCCGGTGTCTATAGCAGGCTTGAAACTCACGTTCCCATCCCGAACACGATTGATAAGGGGCCTAGCGACGATGGTACTGCACAGTTGAGTGTGGGAGAGTAGTTCGATGCCGGGATTTTTTTTGCCCAAATTACGACGTTATTCTTGTGAAAACGTCGTTTTTTTTTGTTTAAATGTGTCCCGCGACGATGGTACTGCACAGTTGAGTGTGGGAGAGTTACGGCAGGGGAAGCGTAATCTTTTTTTCGTTTTTGTTTTGTCTTTTCCGCCAGTCCATCGAAAAATCCTCAGTCAATAATATAATTATTGCCTTGCGTTTTTTCTTCGGTCTGCCAGAAAATCCTGTACAAAAGCCAGAAAAATCTTCCGCCTCCCCGCCTGTCGCTGCCGGGATTTTTTTTGCTCAACAAATAACGGGTTGGAGTGTATTATGAAAGAGATTCGATGTCGAACAAGTGTTGTCGGCCGTTTTCCTGATGGATATTCTGCAATGATGTTAGTCGGAGACAGATTACAGCATATTTCTACGACAAAATAGGGAATCCGTCAATATCTCGCTTGTAAAATGGAATCTTCGTGATATAGTAAATATAACGCACGTGGTTTTGATAATCGGTTAAAATAAATTGTGAGCAAAATTTAGGACGCTACCAAATGATTTTTCAGTGTATAGTATGCATCAGATTGTGATGCCTGAATATAATATAAAAATCCTCTTTATCCAACTTGTTCCGTGGAACTTTGCAAATTGAAAAATATAAAATAATCAGAAAGTGGAATTAGAATGAATGCTGAACTGCTTTTACGCTGCTGTTATATTTTTATGGGACTGATTATTGTACTTGTCGGGATAGTTATGCCGAAATCGAAACCGAACCGATGGATCGGGTTCCGTTTGAAATGCACAATGGAAGATCCGGTTCTGTGGAGTCAGGTTCACCGGGTCTCCGGTCCGGTATGGGTAATCGGCGGTTGTCTGATTATCATTAACACTGCCTTTTTACCCATTGAACTAGTTATTCCAGCACTGCTCGGAATGATTTTTCTGCTCTGCATTATTTCTCTTGTGCATATAAGAATACTTCTGCGAAGAAAGCTCACGTTGAAAGAACGCTGAAACAATAAAGTTCATTTTTTCTTTCAAGGTTCTGTTACTTCAGCAGATCAGCGATATATTCCATGGCTTTTTGTTCAAATTCTATCGCCCGTTTACTGGCTGTTGCAGCCTGCTGCAATGCAGCGGGATAATCCTGCAGGATCATATCTACACGTTCAGCAATCAACGCTGCATCAGAAATATTCAGTTCAAGAATCCAATCCTGCAAACCGATATCACGCCACATCTGTCCTTTCCAGGTATCTTCTGCCTGACGCAGTAAAACCGCAGGTCGATGTTCATCAATGAAAATGATGGGAGAATGCATTTCCATACTCAAAAGAAGTTTTGCCTGAGAATAAACAGATTCCGCTTCATCTGTCAGCCAGAAATCCCGTTTTAAAACGACTTTTTCACGGATATCTTCCGGCAGCCGTTCATAGAGATAACGGCGTCCCATAGGGACCTGATAGTCAGTTTCCGGGCAAATCAGCACTTTTAAGTCATAATTTTTGACGATATGTGCGATCACTTCCCGCAATTTTTCCATGTCCAGTTCGATTTTTTCTTTTGAAGGGATTTCTCTGTTGGGATCTTTATAGTAAAAATCCTGTTCATCAAAACCGGATGGAGTAAACCGCAGGCGCGGTATCACACAGATAAATTTTTCCGGTTCCAGTCCATTTTCTTTCATATACAAATCAGCTGCCGGACTTTTCAGCAACTTCATACCGAAAGTACTGTCCGGAGTAAAACCGATCATCGGACATTCCAGGTTCTGCTGTTTGAGGAAGTATTGAGATAATGAATCCCGACAGAAAACAAATGCAGCTCCGGATAAAATCGTTTTCCGTTTTTCTGTCCATAAACCATCTGCAGAAACGCCGAATAAACCGTATGGTTTTCCTGTTCTTTCTTTCCAATCCAGAATTCCGGCGGCTTCCATTCCTGCACTGGAACCGTTGATCAACAGATCACATTCGGCAAACGCTTTCTGAAGAGCCTCTTCTGTTTCCACAAGATTCAGTCCCGGAAAGTTCCGGAGGATTATTTCCCGGACAGCCGGACTGATAATGCAGGGCCAAAGCCAGATCTCGCATTCCGGCAAAAACTGTTTTGCCAGATTCAAAAAACCTAGTGGATGGGCAATATCTCCAATATTATTGACTTGCCAACTGTTCCGTAGAAGGATTTTTTTCATGTTTATCTCCGGTAGAATCCTGAATTTTGCGCACATTTTATTTTGACCGATTATCAAAACCACGTGCGTTTTGTTTACTGTATCACCAAGATTCCATTTTACAAGCGAGATATTGACGGTTTCCCCATTTTGTCGTAGAAATATGCCGTAATCTGGCTCCGACTAACATCATAGCAGAATATCCATCAGGAAAACTTCCAACAACTCTTGTTCGTCGTCGAATCTCTTTCATGATACGCTCCAACCCGTTATTTGTACGGATCTTACGCCAATGTTCTGATGGAAAATCCATGTAAGATAATGTATCTTCAAGACTTTCTTCTATAAATTTTGCAATCCCATCCAACTTCTTCGTCCGCAATTTTTCCATAACGGATTTTGCTTTTTTCCGAGCCGCTTTAACATTGCAGTATCAAGTAACCTGTTGATCGTTTCAGCCACCGACTGCCGTACAAGCGGACTCAAATTGTCAACGATCCCTTTTTCGTGAATTTTAATTGCTCCGGCGATTGACTTTTCTGATTTTTGCGCTACATTTTTCATAAGCCTGTTTTCTTTCTTGATTGTTTATTGAGTGGTTTCTATAATCAATCATAGAAATAGGCTTTTTTCAAGCCATGTCTTTTAAAATGTGCGCAATTTTGCGGATGTTATCTCTTTGTGCAAATATTTTATAAAAATTACACCAAGAGAAAGTTGTCATAAATCACCTCATATAGATTTCAATTTTCCACTATCATCCACAACATTCAGTCCCATTCCCTCAATACCGAAGGCTTGAAGGGTGGTTTCGTTTTGAAAAACGGAAAGATATTCTTTCATGTTGGGGGCAAGTTTACCGGAAAGCATTTCGTCAAGAGTCAGCCATTTCATTTTACCTTCAGCGGAGTCTTTCAATTTGCCGGTAAAGGTGTCTGTTTTGAAAAGAAATACAAAATATTGCGAATGTTTTTCCGGGTTGTACCACTGAATATAGCCGCAGTTCCGCAGATTGGAAACTGTTAAACCAGTCTCTTCCTGAACTTCACGGATGACAGAAGCGACAACCGTCTCGCCCGGTTCAACATGACCGCCGGGGAATGTCAAGCCTGACCACGAACTCGTTGGTTTTGGCAGGCGTTCCTGTACAAGTACACGACCGGATCCGTCCGTGACCATACACATATTACAAAGTTCAGTTTCCATTACCATCCTTTTATTGAAAGCGTTGTCAGGAATATAGCATGGACATCTCAAAAAAACAAGTCTTTATACAGAATTTTATTTCATGATATTCCGTTAAAGTTTTATCAAGTAAGCAAGTCTTTAAGAGATCGAGATGTTTATTCTAAAAAAATAAAAACAAATATATGAATTTGCTTTTGATGATAATAAATCTAAAATAGCTAATATTTGTTAGCGTTTATATTAAAATAATATAAAATATTGATAAAATGTAAAAAGTTGCTTGTCTTTTGAGAAATATGGTATATATTAATCAACATAAGGCAGGATTGGAATTAATCGGGGGGTATAGTTTCAGTTCTGCCTTATCTTTTCTTTGCTTTTCCACCACCAATTCCCGTCCTTTGCAGCCTTGGGGCAGGCGGATCCAAATATTTTTTTTGAGAACAAAAATCAAAATGTCATCGTAACAAGTATGAAATTTTGAAAAAATATCTGCATGGGAAACAGAGCTAAAAACTTTTTCTGAGATATTTTCAAAAGTCTTCGTTTCCTTTCATCTTTTACTTATTTCATTTGTGATAAATCCTTTCTTGTTTGACATTTTTCAAGAATCTTTTAGAGAATTTATCACACCTTTTCGGATTTTCAACCGAGTTATTCACAGTTTGCACTCCGTCTCCGACGAGTTGGATAGACCCATTCTCGTCGGAGTGCCAACTATGCATAACTCTCCACCTCCGATATCTGCAATTTTACAGAAAGTTCGTTGCACTGCCCAGACAAACTGTGTGTTTGAACGTATTATGAAAGATGTTCGACATCGAACAAGAGTTGTTGGCAGCCTTCCAGATGGATATTCTGCATAGATTTTCGCTGGAGTCAGATATTTCTATAAAATGGGAACCCTGTCAATATCTCATTTGAAAAATGGAGTTTGGATGATATAGTAAACATAACGCACTAGGTTTTGATAATCAGTCAAGATATAAAGTGCGTAAAATTCGGACATTACCTTGGAGGTTTACTATGGCGTATTATTCGATGAAACGGTTCGCTTTCATTTTATTTTTGTTTTTGGGGATGTGCAAACTTTTTGCTGAGGAGTTTAATCCTTCTGCATGTTCTGATTTGAAGGCAAAGATATTTCAAATCAACAACGATTGGGCTGTTTTTTATGCTTCAGCAGATCATTACACCCATAGAGGAATGGGATTTGAATCTTCTGCATTACAGTATAAACTTTTTAAAAATCGATATTATACAGAATTGCATCTTGAAATGAGTTCAGGCAAAAACTCTCGGCTTCGTTTTATGATGCCAATGCTGACAAATCAGAAAAATGCGGGCTACATGTTCAGTCTGCACACAGAAGGTCGCTGGCTTTGGAGTGAAAAGAAGATATTCCCTCTGCAGGTTGAAAAGGCTGAAAAAGGAATTCTTGTGTTTGAATCTTACAGCGATTCTGACTGCAAAAAAGTATTGCGGACATTGAAAATAAATTTATCTGACAGCAGTGCTGTTTTTGACAGAATGCCAGATAAAAAACTCAAGGTCAGTTGGTACATAAACAAATTGGTGTGCGGAGGATTACCCAAGGGTGCAGACACGTTTTATATAGATTGCGGCACAACTTCAAGCGGCTTTTTCCGCGATATAGATGGTGGTATAACCGTGCTCAAATACCCAATCGGTTCCAAATGGGGGATTTTTCCAGTCTATGAGAAATTTTACCTGAAAGGTTTGGAATGAAAGCAAAAACGAAACTTAAAAAATGAAGTCAAACTGAATCCACTATCATCTATAATATTCAGTTATATGGAATTGCCTTTGATGGTAATAAACTTAAAATAGCTAATATTTGTTAGTGTTTATATTAAAACGATATAAAATATTGATAAAATGTAAAAATATTACTTGACTTTTGAGAAATGTGGTGTATATTAATCAACATAAGGCAGGATTGGAATTTATCGGGGGGTAGAGTTTCAGTTCTGCCTTATCTTATTTTATCGAAGCAATTTCAAAAGCCTTCAGAAGTATCAGAAAAATTCGCCGGACTTTTGAAATTCCCCCTATCGTTTCAGTGGAACATACGCTGAATTCCGATTACTTTCCCCTGTATAGGAGGAATCCCTTTGAGAGGATAGGTCACATGTTTCTGCTTGTGAAGATCCAGAAATTCCGCAGTTTCTCCGGAAATGTTTTTACATTCAAGAATGATTGGATCATCTCCTGAGAGAGTCAAAAGAAGATCTCCCTGGTGAATTGGTTCGGGATTCTTTTGCAAAATCGCAATGTCGCCGGGAAGAATACCGCAGGATAAATAACAATCTTTATCCAAAGTCATTGTAAAACAATTTTCAGAATGTTCGGGTTGATGAATGATTGAAGATCCCTTTGGATTATCCAATTTTCGAGTATTGTTTCCGGTCAGAAAGATGCTTCTTGCTTTTGAACTGCGGGTAATGCGATTTTTCTTTTGCAACGCTTTCAAATGTGCAAAAATTGTGGATGTTTTGAGTTCAAAATGTTGTGCAATTTCTGAAACGCTTGGCGACATTCTGTTTTCTTTCGTGAAGTCGGAAATGAAATCAAGAATGTCTTTCTGTTTTTCTGTCAACTTTCTCATTTGACAGTCCCCCCCTTGTGTTGTCGTTTGTTAAAAGATTATCGGGGGATGTGTTAGTATAACATATATTTTATAAAATACAAGTGCAAGTATCAAAATAATGTTAATTTTTGACTAAATTTATAAAAAAGACTCCCGGGGTGACCGGGAGTCTCAGTATTGAGTTGATTCCGGAATCAAAGACCAAGAACTTTCTTTGCGTTTCCGCTGAAAATCTTTTCCTTGTCAGCGTCCGGAATGTCAAGGGCGCGAATTGCATCCTGTGCAAAACGCATCTGCATGGGACCCTGCAACGGAACGTCTGTGCCGTAAACAATGTGGTCGGCAGTTGCAATCTTCACCATCTTTTCCATTACGCCGGGGTAGACGTAGATCAGGAAATGGGCGGTGTCGATATAAACGTTGTCACCGGCGATTTGCATGACTTCCTCCAGAGAATCCATGTTGGGGAAGAAGGGATAATTTCCGTTCTGGAACAAACCAGCCACATGAGCGAGAACAAATTTTGTTTTCGGATGATTTTTTGCGATCTCACAAACCGTTTTTCCGGGAGAGAACCCGGTTCCGGGCATACAGGAGACATGGAACAGCATCATGGGTGTCTGATCTGCCACTTCTTCAATAAAATCCCGGTTGGATTTTGTGGGAAGAATATAGCCGTGATAGTCCGGATGAACTTTCACGCCTTTGAACTTCGGGTTGGTTTTGAGATAGCTCAAGTCTGCCAGAGATTCCGGAAATGTGGGGCTGACGACTACATAGCCGAGCAGCTTTTCCGTTTCTTTCAGAGCTTTGTCAAGTTCCGCATTTCCTTCCCGCACATCGTACATGATGGAGCGGGAAGAAGAGAGACAAAGCAGATCTGTATTGGACTCATCGCAATAGCGTTCCAGCGTGGGGGCATCCGCCTGCCAGAATTTTGCGAAATTGATGTTGCCCAAATGCCCGTGAATGTCAATGATCATGATCAGACCTCAAGAATGTTCAGTTGTCTGCCGTAGCTGGAGAGCTGTTCTGCGGGACCGTTTTTGACGATCATGCCGTCTTCCCAGCGGAAGCCCATGTCGCCGCGATGGAGGAACATATCAGCCATGAAAGTCATATTTTCTTCCAGCATGTAGGTGGAGGAGGTTTCGAGGAAGGGATATTCACATTCCATCTGTCCGCATCCGTGAGCCGGACCGTAAAGGATGGCATCGCCATAGCCTTTGCTGCGGATGAAATCGTGGATCTTTGTTGCGGCTTCACCAGCGTTGACTCCTGCGCGGACGGTGTCAAAGGTCATGTTGAGAGCATCGAGACCGACCTGGAGGAACTCTTTCATTTCAGCGGGGCATTTTCCGAGAACGACGGGGCGTCCGATACTTGCGCTGTAGCCTTCGACTTTTGCACCGATGCTGAAGTGGATGATTTCGCCGCACTGAACCTTGCGGAGTGTGGGACGACTGATTGCCTGATTGGAGTTGGGCCCTGAGCAGCACCAGACAGGATATCCGGTAGCTTCTGCGCCGTTGGAGAGCATTGCCTGAGTTGCAATACCGCAGAGTTCAACTTCGGTCATGCCGGGTTTGATATTTTCAAGGATCGCCTTGAAACCAAGTTCGGAGATCTTTGCGGCCTTGCGGAGACATTCCAGTTCCAGCGGGCTCTTTTTCATGGTGACAGGACGGAGCAGGGCATCGGCATCCACGACTTTATCAGCGCCGCCGAGAGCGTTCATCACGTTCATCATGATGGTGTAGGGGAACATGTGGAAACCGGTGATACCGAGTTTTTTGACATTGAACATACCGAAGATTTTTTTCCAGTCCGGGTGGGTGGATCCGGGATAGTCCGGCTGACTGGATTCACGGAAGTCCATGACCTGAATCACGTTTGGCAGCACGGAACGGGATGTTGCAAATGTCAAACTTTCCGGTCCGATGATGAGGGCGGCTTCACCGCTGCGGGGAATCAGGACACCGGCAGTTTCAAAGCTGGGCCAGTAATCGGAAAAGTAACGGACGCCTGCGGGTTCGGATTCGGTGGAAAACACCAGAACGGCATCAAGGTCTGTGGGGGCGATTGCTGCCTGGGCGCGTGTGATACGGTCGGCAAACTCCTGACTGGTCAGAATTCTTTCATTCATGGTTCAATCTCCTTGGTTTTTGATATGATGAAAAATGTTTTTTCTCAATAACGGAAGTGTTATTATTCAAAGGTTATTATAGTTGAATCCCGTTAAAAAATCTATGTCAGAAACTATCTATTTTATGTCAAAACGTCCCTTTTTTAGAAGTTTGCTTATTTTTTATGATCTTTTCCCTGTAAATAATTTGTAATTTTCGCGCGCGTGCAGTACATTAACCGTCTGAAAAATAACAGATGAAAACAAAGGATAAATGACATGAATATTTTAGAAAAGTGCTTTAAGCTGAAAGAGAATAACACAACGGCGAAGAAAGAGATCTATCTCGGGATCGTTACCTTTCTGGCAGTGTCATATATTCTGGCAGTGAACCCGGAAATTCTGAGCAGTACGGGTATGGACCGGGGTGGTGTTTTCTATGCGACAGCCATTGCGGCATTCATCGGAACGATTATTATGGCATTTATGGCAAATTATCCGTTTGTCCTTGCACCGGCGATGGGGCTGAACGCATTTTTTGCCTATTCCGTTGTTATGACAATGGGGTATTCCTGGCAAATCGCTCTGTTTGCAATCGTTCTGGAAGGTGTGATCTTTTTCCTTATGTCAGTCACCTCTGTCCGGGAAAAGATCATCAATGCGATCCCGCTTCAGTTGAAATACGCTATGGGGGCAGGGGTCGGGCTTTTTATTACGCTTGTTGCACTGAAAAATGCCTATATCATCCGTGCGCACGATGTTACTTTTTTGACGATTCAGGACTTTTTCGGCGATGCGTTCAATACTGCCGGGATCTCTGCGATCCTCGCATTCGGCGGGATTTTGATCACGGCATTGCTGATGCACTATAAGGCACCCGGGGCGATTTTGCTGGGGATTCTGATCACATGGGGACTGGGTATGATCTTTCAGCTTGCCGGAGTTTACCATGTCGTACCGGAAGAGGGATTCCGTTCCCTGTTTCCGAATTTCAGCTTTTCTGCGATGGCAGAATCGTTCCGCGGTTTCCGGGATCTTGTAGGATCGGCGTTTCATGTCAGCGAATGGACTTGTGTCGGTACAGAAAAAACCGGATGGAATCTGCTGTTTTCCGTGAATTTTGTGATTATCTGTTTATCCTTCCTTTTTGCAGACTTCTTTGATACAGTCGGTACGATCAACGGAGCGGTGGTGAATACTCCTCTGATGAAGAAAGACGGCACCATTCCCCATTTGCGCGGAGCTTTGCTGGCAGACTCTATTGCGACATTTGCCGGAGGGATTCTCGGAACAAGTACGACTACCACGTTTGCGGAATCAGCGGTCGGGATCGGTGCCGGTGCCAGAACCGGATTGGCATCATTTACGGCTGCGATCCTGTTTCTTGTTTCATTGCTTTTAGCTCCGGTTTTTCTTGCACTGCCCGGGTTCGCAACTGCTCCGGCTCTGATTATTGTCGGATATCTGATGTTGAAATCCGTGATCCATATTGACTGGGATGATATTCCGGGTGCGATTCCGGCATATCTTCTGATCGTTGGTATGGTTTTCACTTACAACATCAGCGACGGTCTCGGGCTTGGGATCATTGCCTGGACCTTCCTGAACTTCAATATCAAAGGCAGAGTTAACTGGCTTTTGTGGGTGCTGACACTGGCATTTATTGCGAAGTATATCTTCCTGTGATCAATGTTTGAGGTCGTTTCTGACCGTCCAAAACAACACAACTCTGGCAGAATCATGATTGCTGCCAGAGTTGCAACGGTTCTATTCTGAAACTTCCGGTGTCCTCATTCCTCAGCTCCGGGAGTTGGACAAAGAATTTTATTTCTGGGTTCCACCTGCATTTTTAACACTTTCCTCATAAAGTTTTTTGATCTCTTCCCGGGAAAGCTTTTTGTTGAACATCATAATTTCATCAATCGCAAGGGTATGATCCGGAATACCGACACTGAGTTTTTTGATCACCCCTGTGGGATCTCCATAGAGAACTGGAAGCGGAGATAACAGAGGCGTCAAACTGTTTTTAGCCCCGTCATCAATCGCAATGCTCAAACTGCTGGCTGTCCAGCTGACTGTCACCATATGCCATTCCGCGATTTTCCATTGGGTTGTTTTAGAAATCCCGAATACCCGTGTGAGAGGTCCTTTCTTTTTCGGAATATACATCACTGCCATCATGTTACAGGATTTTTTCCATCCCTGCCGCTGAAAGAGCAGCCATGCGGGAGTTGAAGGACCAAGGGAAATTGGTGAAATACTTTTTGCATCCAGTGCGGGATCATTGGACATCAGCGCGATCCAGTAAACGAGAGTTCCATCTTTCCCGAAATCCAGATTTTCAAACTCAGTCAGGTATGTACAATTTCCGCCGACAAGTGCTTTCCCGAATATTCCGCGGTCAGAAAACTTCAACTTTTTCTTGGAGGCTTTCTGAGTGATTTCCCCTTCCATAAGCAGGGGCGCACCTTTTCCGTCATCAAAGTTGACATACAGGATCAGTTCCTCTCCGAGGAGTTTTCCGGCTGGATTTTTCTTTTCAGCAGAATATCCCGCACATATAAGAAATAGCGAAACTGCTGCAATTAAAAAATATTTCATTTTACACCTTCTTCAAAAAACTTACCTGCCCTTGTATTCAGATTCGAGCAAAGTCCGCTGTTTCATATATCCGGCATGACCATCTATAAAAAGCATATTTGCTCCGCCGCTATGCCGTACAACGATTCCATCACTGGTTAATGCAGATAAATCATAATCCCACGGTCCATCAGCGTTCAAGGCTCTACTCGGACTTTCCCGACTGTCAAATAAATGAATCGTCTGGGATGGCGTTTTAAACGCACTTGTTTTGATAAAATTCGGATAAACTGCGGTATGATTCTTGGGAACTGCCGCTGAATTCATCTTATACAAATAACCATAACTGGAACCGAGATCCGTTTCGTTCCGATAGGTAAGATTCCCTCTTCCGAAAGTTGTCTTCTGGGCAGGACAGACAAAGTGTTTGGGATATCTGTCCGGAATATATTTGGAATCACTCAAAACACGACCCCAGTAATAATTCAAAACAGTGGGAGCGACCATACAGCCGGCATTGTCATCTGAATATGCTGCAAAGTGCATCCCTATCTGTTTTTCATTATTGATACAATTTATAGATTCACCTTTAGCCCTGCTATTGTTCAATGCTGGCAGAAGCATACCTGCAAGGATCGCAATAATTGCAATAACCACCAAAAGCTCAATCAAAGTAAAGTTTTTTTTCTTGATTCCTGCAATAATCATAACAATAATCCTTTCATCGTTTTATCAGTTTTATAATTATAAAATCGTGCTTTTTCAGAGAGAAATTGATCTTATTTCCCTGAACCGGAAGTTCTTTCCCGGTTTCAACATCAACAGCTTTCATATTTACTGAAAAACCAAGTACTTTTTTATCAATAAAAGCCGTATAATTTCCGCCATTGCTCCAATCACAAACCATCAGAACTGCATCATTTTTCCGGACGGAGAACAGTGATGAAGTTTCTCCGCCGGTGATCTTGACCGGATAGTCTTTCTGCCAATAATTATAAACTTTGGAATCATCAGTCGCATATCCGCAATCAAAGAGTTGTTTGAGTGCAGCCCAGAACTCATCAAAGTTTTTGTGCCAACGGAGTTCATGAGTCAGCATGACTCCGGCAGCCGTGCGAATCCAATGACGGTATTTTTCCGGAGAAAGGTCCTTCCTGGGGTTAGCCGTAAATGCAACAAGCATAACAGGGAAGTTTCCGCTTTGTCTTCCGTGAGACATTGCCCGGATATAATCTCTTGTATGACGATCCTGAAAATCAATGAATCCGAGATTTTCTTCCCAGTCGAAATGTTGTCTGCCGTAAGAAATAATAGGCATGATATTCGTACTGGTCATGTGGATCATAGAACGATTTTCCCGTTTCATTTCAGCCACCATATAGGCAGATCTTCTGACCAGTTCACGCATATTGAAGAGACCTGAGGCGGGCTGAATAGAACCGTCATCGCGGAGGTAAGCATCAGTTCCTACAAGGTTGAAGTTTGAGGAAAGAAATACATCATCCCAATACAGCTGATCCATTGCGCCGGTTTCAAAGGTCTTTTTATACCACCAGACCGCATAATCCCGGTAAGATTCCGCCGGGTCAAGATCATAGGAAACGATATCCATGACCTCCCTGTCAGCAACAGCCCCTTTGTACCATTCGTTCAGATAGAACCGTCCTTCCGGAGTCCCTTTGAATCTGGCACCGCGGGCATTGTAATAGAAAATATTTTCATTTCCCAAAGACATTGCGCGATTGAAACCGTTCAGATAATGTACTCTGCGGTTGTTGGTTCTGGCATCACCGGGACTATATTTTTTCCAATAGTCCAGAATATAACGGTCGGGGCGGACTCCGGTTTTTCGAGCTTCGGCCATTTTTCGGAGAAACTCAAAATCGGCAGGATAAACATCACTGCAGGCTGTTATTGTTCCAAAATACCAGCCGCTTCCCAGAAGATTTGTAGAATATTTGAAATATCCCTGTTTGACCATCTCTCTGTTCACCCCGTTGGAGAAATGAGCCCATGCATTCCATCTGCGGAAATCTTTCGGCATGGGTTTTACCGGTGTTGCCATAAATCCGAGCCGGATCTTTCTATCAGAGGAGAGTTTCGTTTTTTTTGCAATCAAATTAAGGACAAGTGTCAATTTATCCCCATCCCGGAATAATTCAAATTCCGGAACACCTTTTGCAGTCACCCAGTTTTTGTCATTTTCCCCGAAAACAGAAAGACCCTGTTCATCACTTCCAAGCCAAATATACGGAACGTAATCACGCATACCGATCCGCACGACTTTGGAAGAATCCCAGATTTTTCCGGATCCACCGGGAACTGATCCTGCATAATTGATCCGGGCACCATCTCCGCAAGTATGCATCAGATCAACCAATGAGTTATCCAATGTGATCTTCAATTTCAAGGAATCGACCACAGCCCCCTTCTTTAAAGAAAGGATCCATTCTGCCATACCATCCTGATCCCATTTTACACTGGAAGATCCTTCCAATGCGCCGGCTTTCCAGCCAGACTCCGTATTCAGAAAACTCTTTCCTTTTTTACTGACTTTCAATGAACCTTTTGCTTCATATCGCTTCCCATCGATTGAAGCTTCCAATATAAAACCTTTATCTTTCAGGATTTTTCCATCTTTTGCGACAATCTGTCCCGGAAGACCGATTGAGTTCAAAAGGTGTTCCCGAAGCAGAACTTTAACCGTATTCTTTTCCCATTTCACTCCGGTAAAGGGAGGAACGATTATATCACTTTTTCCGATACGATTACCTGTCCACGGGAAAATATGATGTTCAAACTGCTGTGTTGCAACTTTCTTTCCATTTGAGTAAAAATCAACATGGAAAACTGCAGAAGTATCTCCTTTTTGAATATATTCGCCGAAATCAGGAGTATCGTATTTACTCAGACATTCCCCATTTTTCATACTCTTACCAAAAGGTATTTCCGCAATTGTTCTCCGGTTATAACGAACAACTGCTTTCAGGTCTTTGAGCTGGGATTTGTCGGTAACAGTTCCGACATTTGCCCGGAACAGCATTTTTCTGTAACTGGGATAATAAGCAAAACTGAAACTGATCCTGTTGTCATTATCTTTTTTGAGAAGAAATACATTCGCTGATTCTGCGGGCCGTGAAAAATATTCTCTGACATAATATTTTTCTTTTCCATCAACAGAAGTCACGTGCAGTTTCCAGGTCAGAGATTCATTCCGGTGCAGAGGTCCGCCGCTCAGCATGATCACTTCTGTTTTTCCTGCAGGAATTGTATATACCCTGTTCAATTTGAAGTCATGAGAACTGACCGGGAAAAAGTGATAATTCACCCGAACGCTCAGATCTTTTCCGGAGGGATTGAAAATGGTGATTTTTCCATCTTTCACCACGCTTCCATTATACTCGCGGACGCTATGGACCTGAACGACAGGGGCATCATTTTTCCAGAAAATCGTGGGAAGCGCAGTCTGCCCGAAAAATTGTGTTTTTTCCGGTTCCCATGCAGTCTGCACCCACTCCTGAACACGTTTCCAGTTCATACAAATTCTTACACCGGTTTTCCGGGGAACTCCGTTTACACCGAGATCTTTCCAGGGAATCGCCATTTCAAAATTCCACCAGCCGTCTTTTACGGTTCCTTTCGTCTTCCATTTTCCGCTGAAAGGAAGTGTATCTGTCTTCGTTTTTGCCATTTTGTAAACGGCACCGCGATTGTTGATGTTGCTGTGAATGATCTTGATTTTCTCTGCGTTCAGATCTGGAACGATAACAGTTTCAACAGAATCATCGCTGAAGGTATTGGGATTGATATCCGGATTGGGAAGGACGCGGTTCATCAGCTTGGCCGGACCGACAGCCCGTTTGACAGCAATATAAAAATGTTTCCGGTCTGCACCAACCCAGAAAAACATTTCCGCCGGATAAAGAGTCCCGATCTGACCGGTCTTATTCCAGCAGGAACCTTGCATTTTTGCGGCATACTTCCATTCTTCTTCCGAAATATTTCCATCAATGGAAGGAGCTTTTTTCATTAATGGAAGAGTCAGAACAGGAGATTCCAATGCCATAATACCAACACACTGCAGCATAATAAACAGTCCCAGTATTTTTCTCAATAAACGTTGCACTTTCATTTCTCCTTATTAATTCAGTTGATAATCTTTCTCTTCATCGGTGACAACGGATGCCGGGAGCCAGTGGTTTCCTTTCGGGAGAGCTGCAGCATACGCAGGAACTTTTGCTTCGGGGAACCATTTCCGGAAGAGAACTTTATCGCCGACCACCCGCTTGGACCAGCCGGAACGGTAAAGACTTGCCAGTTCTGCACTGGTCAGATAGGTGTACCCCTCTTTGTCAAGTTCTGTCAGGACCTCATCCAAACGATCCATGGCGTTTTTCCTTTTTTCATCCACAAAACAACAGTAGTTAACTCTGTGAGACGAGATCACAGACGGTTCATTATATACCGTTTGGTTCCGCTTAATTGCTTTCAAAACATCTTCTTTGGGAACTCCCATTTCACAGAACACGTTTCTGGTCAGGAAAGTACAGTCTGCAATGGAACTGCAGTCGCCGAGCTTGGCATAAACATCCTGCATGTTCCACGGTTTTGTGGGGTAAACCACCACTTCGCCGGAGTTTACACGGCAGTTTTTGATTGCGACAGCTTTCACTCCCAGAGCCATCCAGAGAAGTTCTGTTTCCGGGTAGGCATCACTCGTCACAGCCGCTTCCGGCATGCGCCCGAATGTTTCTTTGAAACGTTGGAATCCGGCGTGGATGAACTCATATTGTTCATGAATATTATATGCTTCATATTCCGGCAGATGGTGCATCTGGAAATAACTGTTCATATCGAAAAGTTCCCGGGCAAATTTACCGTCTTCGGAATCGGAGCGCAACAGTTCCAGCCACAGACGCGGGCTTGTGTGGTGAAGGATCGCATGATATTCCGGACACCAGACTCCGCGGTTCATCCCTTCCAGCATTGTGTCAATAATGCCTTCTCCCTGCCACTTTTCCGGAAAACCTTTATTGATCGGAATATCCACATATTTTGTAAAACCGTTTTCTCGAATCGCTTTGAAATCAGGATTCCCCATTGCGGTGAATGAAGTGAAAATCGCCGGATTGCCATCTGCTCCCTTGTGAGATTCCAGAACATCATAAAGCTCTTTCAGTTCAAAGGGCCGTTCCAGACCATGTTCTGCCCAGCCTTTTCCCTTTCCGTATTTTTCAAGAGTTGCATTATATCGTTCCACCATGGAGTGTTCCGGGACGAGTTCGCATGCGCCCCAGTCATCCGATTCAATTACAACAACCGGAAATTCCTTCTGGTCGATCTCATAATGCCTTACATATTTCTTATCGTTCCACATGGGAAACCTCCTTATTATTTTTTTATTTTATCCAGAATCAAAAGTTCGTTCATCGCATCCCGTACAGCCTGAACACACTCATCCATAGTAAATTCGTTGGAGAAATATTGTTCCAGCAGAGGATAAACCACATAGTAGATCATTTCCCGTCCAACTGACGAGATGCTGGATTCTTCCAGTTTATCCATGACCGGAAGAATCAATTTATACAGCTCCGGAGATGTCTCCCGGAACTCCTTATGGAAAACTTTTCCGTTATACGGAATACCGTATTTTGTTTCAACAATCTTCTTCTGAACGTACTCCGAACGCAAAAAGTTTACAAACAGCCATGCTTCAGAGGGATATTCACAATTTGCATTGATCCCGATCCGTATCGTTTCAACCAGATATCTATCCGGATAAGGCAGCAGCGCAAAATCAGAATTTTCATCCAGACACCGGATAATATTGCTGTAGTATCCTGAATATAAGCTGATCTTATGCTGCATTGCGGCATCTATAACTGCGTTGGGCGACAATGTGTTCCACGGGGCTTCCCATTTGTAATAATCATAAAGCAGCTGAATCGCCTGCCGCAGCTGATATTCTTTTTCCGGCAGCATGAGATTCTGCTGAATATTTCCAATGAAAAAGAAAAGCAGGGAGACAAAACCAAGCAGAGAAGCTGAATATTTCCCCTCCTTTTTCAGAGTTTCATTCAACCGGATAAACTCTTCCCAGCTCTGCGGAACTTGGGAAATATCATTTTTATTGAAAAGCATCAACGGTAACGTTACCATAAGCGGTGTGGTGTATCGATCATGTAAAATCGTATTCACTCTTCCGAACGCTGAAAAATACGGTTCCAGATCCAGCAGTTTATTCTGTTCGATCAGCGGCAGCAGCGCAGAATGACTTCCCTGAAGCAGATCATGATCAGATTTTTTCAGAAACTCCGGATCGTTTGTAAAATCCTGAACAACTTTGATCCAGGGATAACGCCGTTCAAATTTTTTGATGACCTCGCTCATTTCTGAGGGAAGAAAAACTGATCCCTGATCTGAAAGATATCGCAGCGTGACCCGCCGGTTGCAGGCAAATTCCTGAAATTCGTTCCAGGAGTTCTGTTTCTGTGAACTGAAATTCATCTGCAGCAGACCGGGTTGTTCGATTCTGGTTCCGCTTCTGCCGGAGCCACGGCTCACAAGTCCCTCTTCCGCAAGTTTTTTCACAGCATTGTTCACTGTCAGAAGACTCGCTCCATAGCTTTTTGTCAATTCAGAAAGAGAAGGCAGGCGCCCATCCAGAAAAACGCCTTGCAGGATTTTTTTCTTCAAATCAAGATATATCGTTTCATACTTTGCAAGTTTTTTCATTTCTCACCCCAGAAAATGTTTTTCAAGATGTTTTTTCATGTTTTCAAAGGAACAATGGGACGAACAGGGCTGATATGGCAGAATGCCCGTCTCAAGATATTTTGCTGCAGTTTTTTTATTCAAACTCATCTTTGAAGTCAGAAATTGTCCGAGAAAACCGAGATTTGCATGGATCCCCTGATGTTTTTCACTCATATTCTGAACCCACTCTTCCGGAAAAAATTCCTGAAAACGCGGCTCAGACAGCAGCCAGGAAAAAGTATAAAGAGTATCGTACTGCGGATATTTTTTGACAGATTCTTCCATAATTTTCATGAAACATTCAGCAAAATAACGTTTATCAGAGAGAAAAGAATCCGGTCTGCGTCCGTTCCACATATGAAAAATGCACCAGTTTTCCGGAAGATCCGGATGGGGATCAGACCAGCGCAGACTCATGCCGGGAGCATATTCTTCATTCCAGCGGCAGGCTCCTTCTACGTTCCATGAAGCCAGTTCAGGAATGGTTACTCTGTATTTTTCTGCTGCCGAAGTGAAATTTTTGTCAGCTGCCGTAAGAAACTCTTCTGCCAATTCAGGAAAGTTGTCACACTCATAACAGCCGGTACGGAGCAGATAAGAAAACATGGTATGTTTCCGTAAAATTTCAGAATAAGAATCTTCCGGATGATCTTTATGATAGCGTTCTGCACTTTTCAGCACAAAATCAAACAAATCTTTGCAAATTGCCAAATATTCTTCCCGGGTATAGTTCATCGCACAACTGACCTTTTTTATGTTATATATTATTGTTTTAATTATTATATATCATAAATTTTAAAATGTCAAGAGGCAGGTGTGAGAAAAAACAGTTTTTTTCAAGAATTATTCTGCTTTTTTATTTAAAGCGCAGATCAATGGATTCTGTTCCGGATCGGTAATGGTTCCCTGACGGAAATTTTCCAGCAAGGCTCTGGATTGCTTTGCCAGCTCCCGGCGGACTTCAAAACGTCTTCCTTTGATCCGGGCGATCTTCATTTCATCATAAGCTGTCGTCTGGTGTCGCATCCATGCAATAACGGCTGATTCTGCACGTTTTTCAACGGGGATCCTTTGCGTTCGGGCGACTGTTCCGCTGCCGACGACCGCACTTTGTGCGACCACCGCATCGGCAAATTTTTTCGCCCATTCACGGCAGGACGGGTGAAACTGAAGAAAGTTAAGAACCGCTTGACGGAACTCCTGACAGTAGGCAATTTGTTTCTTTTCCCGGCTTTTTCTGCCGGATTCCAACCGCTTCTGATAGGCGGGATCTTCCCGTTCCACAGCGATTTTCTGCCGGGCAGTTTCAACGTTTTCCGAAGGAGCCCAGACTCCCACAGACTCCGTTCTCCCTTTCCGTTCCCGGACGTGAACCCAGTATTCCCCCGCACCTTTGATGCGGCGGGTCAAAAGTGGATCGCCGCTGGGAACAAAGATCCATCCGGCAGGGATCGTGACGAGTTTGCCATCCCGGAACACATTCGGTTTTCCGGTAAGACCGCGGACAAGGATTTCGCCCTCTTTCATAAGAGCTGCACCTTGAATGGCTGGCGTGTCAGGGAAGAGGTAAAGGCGCCGAGAAGCCCCCGCGCACAGTCAAGAGCATATTTTTCCGTGGCGTTCATGTAAAGCCCGGCAAAAGATTTTGCATCACAGACTGTCAAAGAAAGAGGGAGCGGCGTACATCCTGCTTCGCCCCGTTCCAGACAAATCTCATCGGCGACCCTGCAAATTTCGTCAATGGCATGGGTCAGCTGAAATGAAACGCTCCAGAAAGAGAGTTCTGTTACCGGCTTTTCCAGACCGTTCAGTTCAGAAAAAGCGGTCAGGGAAAGTTCCAGCCGCAGGACACTGAAAAGACGGCTGACGTGAGAGAGACGCAGGACCCGCGACCGCAGCAGAGAGGCTGTTTCCGGTGAAACTTTTGCTTCCAGCTCCTCTTTTTTCAGAACGATGGAAGCATCTTTCTCCGGTTCTCCGGCGGGGACAGGGGGAAGCGAGATAAAGTCGGTATCACGGAATTGGCGTCCAAGTTCCAGAATCAAATTTCTTGAAGCATGTTCCATGCCAAGCAGTTCCAGAGATTTCAACACCCGTGGAACAAGCCGTTCCATCCGGACTTGGTCAAGTGCGAGATTCCGGCTCAGAACCAGCTGCACAGATTCCTGATTCACGGAGAGAAAATCCGGCGGTGCGGTTTTGATGGTCCGTTTGAATTCCAGCGCAACTGTCGGAAAACCGGAATCTTCCAGAGTGGAACAGATCAGCTGATTCAACTCTTCCGCCCGGATCATCCGCTGTTCTTTGGAGAGCAGAGAAAATTCCACTGCCAGAGAAAGATCGTCTGCGATCCAGGAATCCATCTCTCCGGCTGCAACACATGCCCGGAAAATCCGGCTGCGGATCTCTTCTGTATCAAGCGGCTCTGTCGTTGTATCCGGATGAAGGATCAAGATGGTACTGCTGCTCAATTGGATCATCAGAACAGTTCCCTCTGGTTCCGGAGCATGTCGCGGTATTTATCGAACACACCCGCTTTTGAGACAAAGCCGATATATTTTCCCTCTTCCAGAACCGGGATCAGCCAGAGTTTTGTGGATTCAAACAATCTGGTTGCAGCTCCGAGGGAGTCGTGAACATCAAGGGATGGTCCGGCAGGTTTCATGATATCATAAACCAGCACAACGTCATACAGATTGGCATCCAGAAGGAACGGCCGGACATCATCCAGTGTGACGATCCCGATAATTCCGCCTTTTTCATCCAGAACCGGGAAAAGGTTCCGTTTGGATTCCATGACTTTTTTCAGAAGAGTGCGCAATGTATCGTTGGCAGAAACGGAAAGAAAATTATCTTCCACAAGATTCCGGAGACTGACCTTTTCCATGATCACAGAGGAGCGTTTCGGTTCCGGTGAACCTCCGCTCAATGCAATCGCAGACTTGTAGACATTGAATTTGATGATGCGTTTGGAGATAAAGCTGGAAAGAGATACAGCGATCATCAGGGGAATAAACAGTTTGTAGCCGCCTGTCATTTCTGCAATAAGGAACATTCCGGTCATCGGTGCGTGCATGACTCCGGCAATGACTGCCCCCATCCCGACAGCAAGGAAGTTGACTTCATTCAGCTGATAGTCCAAACCGAATATCGGGAACAGAAGATTGAACAGTCTGGCAATGCAGAATCCGGTAAATGCCCCGATAAACATGGAGGGCGCAAAGATCCCGCCGTCGCCGCCGGATTCAATGGTCGCAGCAGAGGAGAAAACTTTCATGAGAACCAGTGCGGCACAGCAGATCAGAAAAATCCATCCGCCGCTGATCAAACCGCTCAGGGGACTTCCCTGCATGATCAGAGATTCATTTTTGTCCACCAACGCACCGATAAAACCATAACCTTCCCCCCGTAATGCAGGGAAAAAGATCAGCATAACAGCCAGAATAACACTGCCGCATAATGCTTTCAGCCAGACATTTTCGTACTGTCCGGCTTTTCTGGCAATCCGGGTGGCAAAATAAATGGTATAGGCAGAAATCAAACCGGCAGCGATCCCGAGAACAACATAGAATGGAAGATTCATGGCACTCCATCCGCTGGAGGATTCAATAAAGGGATGCTTTCCATAAAGAAGTTCGGAAACAACCGCAGCCGAAGCCGAAGCCATCAGAAGCGGAACGAGCGCAGGAACTGAAAATGCCGGAAGAAGGATTTCACAGGCAAACAATGCTCCGGCAACAGGACTGTTGAAAATCGCACTGATCCCGGCTGCGCCGCCACATGCCAGCAGCAGTGTTCGGGTCTCTGTTCCGGTTCGGAATATTCTGGAAAAATTACTCCCGATTGCGGAGCCCGTCAATGCGATCGGGGCTTCCAATCCGGCAGAACCGCCCAATCCGACACAGATCCCGCTGGTTACAATGTGCGACCAGCAGTGATGACGTTCAATGTTGCTGGTTCCTTTGGAAGTTTCAACGATTACGCCGGAGAGACTCTTTTCATATTTTTTCTTTTTGAAGAACAGTTTAACAATGATCACGCACACAAAGATCCCGACGACCGGAAGAAGCGGCAGTACCCACGCCTGATAATTTCCGGCTTTGGCTCCAAGCATATCTGCCAGATAATGAAAATAATTGGTCGTTCCTTTCAGCAAAACGGCTGCCAGTCCGGCAAGTACCCCGACAATAACGCTGAGCAGAAGAATATAGGCTTTGTCGCCCATATATCCGCGCATGACTGCTGCTGTGCTGTATAAGCTGCCTTTGGCAAGTTTTTTCAGAAAATCCATAAAGCCGATATCCATTTTTTTTGGTTGAGTGGGTAATATATACTCTGTTTAAAAAAAATCAATTTTGAAAATGGATGAACTGCTTTGAAAACAGAAAAATATTGATTTTTTTTCTCTGCATTTTTTTTATTCTGTTCAAAATTACCTCTGAAATAATTTGATTTTTGATTCGTAACAGATTATAGTAAAGAGAAAAACACCGTATTTCAGGAGATGATTATGAATCAATCAAAAGAGTTTATGTATTATGCGTTTATCAGTTACTCACGGAAAAATTCTTCTGCGGCATCGTATCTGCATAAGGGTTTTGAACGGTTCAAAGTGCCTGTGCAAAAAGTTGAAGCAACATATCTTCCACCAGATAAAAAATACATGAGACCAATTTTTCGGGATAAACGGGATCTGGAAGTTTCAGATCAGAATTTTACCGGCGATATAAAAAATGCTATTGAAAACAGCCGTTATCTGGTGGTCCTCTGTTCTCCGCAGTCAGCCGCATCCAAATGGGTGAATGACGAAGTAGAATATTTTCTGGAAAATCATGACAATAATTTCAGCCTGGTCGTTCCGATTATTCTTTCCGGTACTCCCGGGGCTGGTGATGAAACAGAATGTCTTCCGCCTGCACTCCGGAAAGAGGAAATCACGTCCAGAAATCTCCCCCGGGCGATTCCGGATGAAGGGGAAAACGAAAAAGATGGGCTTGAAAACGGTTTGGTTCAGGCAATGAGTTACATGCTGCATGTTAAACGGGAAAATATCAAAGCCGCCATCGATACAGAACGGATTCATTTTTATCAGCGGTGTGCGGCAGTTTCCGTACTTGTCGTGTTGATTTTTGCGGCGTTGACTCTTTGGGCAATCCGTGCAGAAAAAAAAGCCAAACGGAACGAAAAACTTGCACAGATGAATGCGGTAGAAGCGAAACGGCAGAAAGATCTTGCAGAACAGAATGCAGCAGAAGCGAAACAGCAGAAAGATCTTGCAGAACAGAATGCAGCAGAAGCGAAACAGCAGAAAGATCTTGCAGAACAGAATGCAGCAGAAGCAAAACAGCAGAAAGATCTTGCAGAACAGAATGCGGCAGAAGCAAAACAGCAGGAGTCAACGGCAAACAATTCATTGCTGTTTTTAAGATATATGCTCTTTAATGCAAATCCTAATAGAAAAGATGGAGAAAATAAAAAAGTTATAGATGTGATCAATGAAAGTATTTCGGCAATAGAAAAAATCGATGATAAAGATTGGCGTTTTAAGGCTCATATAGCGACAACCGTTGGCGTAATACTACGCAGTTACGGAAGATACCAAGAGGCTCATAAACTTTTGAAAATGTCCGTCAAACTTTATGAAAAAAATGATCCGGAAACAAAAAATGCACTTCAATGTTATAATAACTTCGGATTGGTATGTCGGAACATGGACAATTTCAAAGATGCATTGATATATGCAGAGAAAACTTTAAAAATACAGCTGAAGTTAGATCCGGAGGATCATAGGTCTCTGATTAATTTTTATAATAACGTGGCGTTAGCATACAAGGGGTTGGGGGGAAAGAAGAAGGCTGAAGATTATTTTGAAAAATCCTGGAAAGAATTAAATGCTTTGATTTATGCTACTCCTTTGACTGATTATATTTCAGATTTGAAAACGTTTTTGAGTATAGGTGGAAATCAGATCGAACGTTACCGTTCTATTGGAGATTATCATTCTGCTGGGGGCGTCGCTGCTGGGTTGGGATTCTTGATCATGCAGTACAATCAATTAAAAAAAATAGAAAAAATTGAAATAAATCACAGTGTCGAATACGAGTTTAGTCTTGTATATAACAATATTGGGATGTTATATTTGGATACCGGGGACCATAAAACAGCATTGGAACGTTTCAAAAGAGCTCTTAAAAACGAAAAGAGATTTCGTCGGGATGGAAATTCTCACCTATGCGCTTTTATTTATAGTAATATTGCTCAATGTTATCAAGTGTTAGGACGTACTGAAAATACCAATGAAAACTTTAAAAAATCTGCAGAATACTTTCAGAAATCTTTGTCTGTACGAAAGAATATTCTTACTTCAAATCATCCGGAGATCGCTTATAGTTATATGGCCTATGGTGCTGCTCTGTATCTTTTGAAAGATTTTGATAATGCTTTAGATAATCTCCTTGAGTGTGAGAAGATCATTGAGCAGCATCAGGATAAAAACAAATCGGCGTTCGCAGTTTGTTACAACAATATCGGGGAGATTTACATTCTTCAAAATGATTTAAATAAAGCAGAACCTTATTTCCGTAAAGCTTTAAAAATCATAGAAAAAGCTCAAGATGATATAAACCATGCGCGAATAGTTTATTTCGGTGTCGGATTGTTTGAAAGTCAACGGGGACACTACAAAGATGCATTGATTTATTATAAAAAAGCATTGGAGATTATTCAGAAAATAAATAAAAATCATCCTGATATAAAAGAGTATCGGAAAAAATTGACAGAAGCAGAACAAAAACTGAAAGGTTCCGGACAATAATCGCAAGAATGGCAGGAGAATAAGTTATACAGATTTGACAGGTCTTATGAGTTTAAGTCCTGTCAAAAACTGTTTTATGCTTTTTCCTGAAGAGATGCTGTTACAGCAAGGACTTGCGGCAACAGCTGTTTCTTACGGCTCAGAACACCGGGCAGTAAGAACAACTCATCATCGTCACTGCGATAGGGCAGACTGTGGCGGACCGCACGATCCCCGATGATCAGAAGTTCCGAATTTCCACGGACAGCATCTGTTACAAGAAGTCCGAAGAAGTCCAGAGCCTCTGTTTTTATAACATCGCGCATACGCGCCGCCAGCTCTTCACGCCGCTGATGCAGCAGTTCCAGATTGCTTTCTTCCACCTGTGACAAGGCAAAACGGAGCGCACCATCTGTATAATCTTTCCGGTCACCGCTGATGACTTCATCTGCCGGTTTGACTGCCAACGGGGAGTCGATGCGGCAGAGTTCTGCCATCAAATCTTCTTTTGTGACACCGCAGACTTTTTCCAGCCATTCACACATCCGGCAATCTGCTGCATCTGTTGTCGGGGATTTCAGCAAAAGAGTGTCAGAAATGATCCCGCCAAGGAGCAGACCTGCCATTTCCGGGGTCAATCTCTCTCCGGCACTGCGGTACATCTGGGCAACCAGAGTACAGGTACTGCCAACTACGTCCCCGGTAAAACGGATCGGCACAGCAGTCGGCATCATCCCGATCCGGTGGTGGTCAACAACTTCGATCACCGGAATTTCTTCTGCCCCGGGCAGACTCTGGTCGAGTTCATTATGGTCAACAAGAATCATCCGGTACGGCGGCGGTTCATGCAGGGTCTGTTTGAGCAATGCCCCGACGTACATTCCGTTTCCATCCACGACCGGGATAATATCTTCGTAGTAATCCAGCACACGGCGGCGGACATCGCGGATCCTGTCTTCCGGTGCAATGATCAACTCTTCATCGTCCTGCCGTAAAGCACACCGGACCGGAACGCTGAACCGCAGACGCCGGATCGCTGCGGCAGAGTCAAGTTTTGTGGCAATCAGCGTGACTTTGTTTGCCTGAGCAAGTTCCAGAACATCCTGCTTCACCGGGCGTTGCCCCGTGACGATCATCAGCTTGATTTTCCGTTCGGCAACCAGCCGTTGAATGTCAGGACGGTCTCCCACAACGACTGCCAGCCGTTCGCTGCAGGTGGGAAGGTGCTGTTCAAAGGAATCTGCACTCATGGCGGCAACATAGATTTCAAAATCCTGTTCGGCTGTCAGATCTTCTCCGGAAAGAACTTCTGCTTCCAGAACATCCCGGATCAGAGCGGCGGAAGAGTAGACGACCCGTCCGGTCAGACCGCTGCCGCTGTCTCCGCTTCCGCCAACACTTAACAGATTGTCCAGCAGAGCCATTCCGCTCAGCATTCCCAGAAATTTTCCGGTATTGTCTGTAACAGGAAGCCTTGATAATCTGGCTTCCCGAAGTTTTTCAACAGCCTGAAAAAGCGGAATTTCTCCGCAGATGACCGGTACTTTGCTGAAAAGATCTTTTATCTGAATATAAACATCATTCCGTGTAATGGGGTAGGGGACTTTGAAACGGTCGAAAAGATACTTTGCACGATCCGGTAAAATCCCGGGACAGAGAGGGATATATTTATTTCCGCCGTGTCTGCTGCGCAGCGCCGCCAATGCAGTCGCAGCCGCAAGTGAGTCAATATCCGGATTGCGGTGTCCGCTGATAAAAATCTGCAACGCACCTTTATCGCGGAAATTTTTCTTTGCCATGGATCCCTGTTCTCCTGAGTATGGATAATATTATAATGTCGAGGCAATTTCAAAAGTCTTCAAAAATGGCAGAAAATTCTTGTTGCGATCTGCAAATGGAGCGTTTTCGGTGGTTACCCTGTGGGTAGCCACGCTCAAACTACCATTTCCAACTCATCAACAATCTT
>SUVT01000152.1 GCA_015061845.1 Lentisphaerota bacterium | reverse complement strand
GGCAGCGGCGGGGAAGATGAATGTCTTCCCGAAGAATTGCGGCGGGCTGACATCATGAGCCGGAATCTTCCCAATATGATGGCTGAAAAAGATGAATCTGAAAAACAGGGCTGGGAGAATGGTCTTGTTCAAACCATGAGCTATATGCTTCGTGTTGACCGGGAAAGCATCAAAGCAACCATTGATGCAGAAAAAATGCGGATCCAGAGAAATTATACGATCATATCTCTGACGGCATTATTGATCTCTTCTGTTCTGACCGCCTGGGCATTGTTTGCAGAACGGAAAGCAAAAAACAATGCCGATCTGGCGCAACGGAATGAAGTCAAGGCAAATCTGAATGCAGAAACCGCGAAGAAAAACGAAATGCGTGCCGTCGCCGGGGAGAAAAAAGCAAAAGAGCAAGCCGAAAGAGCTGATAAGAACGCCAAAGAAGCGAAACGTCAAGCCGGAATTGCGAAGGAAAATGAAAAACGAGCCATTGCCGGGGAGAAAAAAGCTCTGGAAAATGAAGCAAAAGCAACAGAACAGACTGAAGTTGCAAAAAAATCGCTGGACTTTTTACGGGATGTTTTTGCAAGTGCAGATCCCCAAAGGTTTGGAAATAAAGATATCAAAGTTCTTGATGCGATCAACGCTAAAGTTCCGAAAATCCATAAAATCAAAGAGTGGCAGCTGAAGGCATCCGTTGCCCTGACTATTGGAACGATACTTGACAATCTGGGAAAACAGAAAGAAGCATTGGAACTTTTGAAACTGTCTGTTGCCTTGTATGAAAAACATGCTCCGGATTCAATGGATTCAGCCACCAGCTGTAACAACACCGGATTGGTTCATCATAAACTTGGAAATTATTCTGAGGCTTTGGAATATCACCGGAAAGCATTGGACATCATGAAAAAAATCCTGCCGGAAAATCATCGGGATATCGCCTCTTGTTACAGTAATATCGGTGCAGTGTATTCCTCTCAGGGAAACTTTACCAAAGCATTGCAGTATCATAGAATATCTCTGGATATCCTGAAGAAAATCCTGCCGGAAAATCATCAGGATATCGCTGTATGTTACAATAATATCGGTGCAGTGTACAATTCTCTTGGAAATTATTCTGCAACGCTGCAAAATCTTCAGAACGCATTAAAAATCAACAGGAAAGTCCTTCCCGAAAACCATCCTGTCACCGCTTCAAATTATTTCAATATCGGAGCAGCTTACGATTCTCTTGGAAATTATTCTGCTGCGCTGGAGAATTACCGGAAGGCCTTAAAGATTTATAAACGGATCTTTCCTTCCGATCATCCGGATATAGCCGCATGTCATAACAATATCGGAGTCGTGTATTATAATCAGAAAAATTATTCTGCTGCTTTGAAAAGCCACACGCATGCATTGGTGATAAGAAAGCTGATTTTAACACAAAAGCATCCCAATCTGGCGGAAAGTTATAACAACATCGGACTGGTGTATATGAAATGGAAAAATTATGCCGAAGCATTGAAACACTTTCATAAAGCACTGGAGATTTATAAACAGGCCTTGCCTGCCAATCACCCCGATACAGCAACGTGTTACAACAACATCGGAAGCGCATATTCTTCTCAGGGAAACTTTACCAAAGCATTGCACTATCATGGAATATCCCTGGCTATCCTGAAGAAGATCCTGCCGGAAAATCATCCTCACATCGCCCTGTGTTATAATAATATCGGACTGCTCCATTTCAAGAATAAAGAATACAAACTTTGCTGCGATCATCTCAAGAAAGCATATGAAATTTTCAGAAACAAACTGGGCGACAAACATCCAGAGACTCAGATGATCCTCCAAAATCTCAAATATGCCGAAAGGAAACTTAAGGAATCCGGTCAGTAAATGCCTTAAAAAAATGCCTCTTTCTGGAATAAAACAGGAAAAATCCGGTATATTTATCATGTGAGAAAATAATCCGTTTGAATTTAAAAATATACGATGTATAATACGGTAAACTCATTATGAATTTTGGAGAGAGAATTCCTATGAAAGAGAAGTTTATTGAATGTTCCGGATATGTACTTCCCCTGTTGGCTGAATGGTATCCGGTTCTGATCGCTGTATTTGTTTTCCTGATTCTGTGTTCACCGCGGCTGACCGTTAAAATCATAGCATTTTTCCTGCGGTTGATCATGTTCCGTCTGCGGGTCGTCGGAAAGGAAAACATGCCCTACTCCGGTCCGATTTTGTTGGTTTCAAACCATGTTTCTCTGGTCGACCTGCTGATGATCCAGGCAGTTGTCCGGCAGAGAGTCCGGTTCATGGTGCGGACTGAGATCATTAAATTTATCCCGACCCGGTTGATTTTCTGGTATCTCGGAGTTCTGAGAGTTCCAAGCAGCCGCCATCCCAAGGCAATGAAAAGGTTTTTCAATGATATCCAGAACCGTTTGCGTGCCGGAGAGACAATTTGTTTCTTTCCGGAAGGAGCTATTTCCGGCAGCGGAAATCTGATGCGGTTCCGTTCCGGTGTTCATGCGCTCTTGCCTCCGGAAATTCAGGTAACTGTCATGCCCGTCCGGCTGGGAATGGTTCACGGCAGATTGACCGGGATCCATAACAAGCGGATCCATTTCCGGAAACTGACCCGCTGGCCCGTGGATTACTCTGTTGCCATCGGGGAACCGGTCGACCCGAATCTTTCTGCGTTTCAGCTCCGCCAGAAAATTTCTGAACTCGGAGCCATCTCAGAAACCTCTCCGCAACCCGGAGAACGCCCGATCCACACAGCCTTTATTTTTCATGCAAAACGCCACCTGTTCGGAAAAGTTTTCTATGATGCCCCAACCGGAAAGTGGTTCAGCAACTTCAAAATGCTGATGCTTACGATCATGCTTTCCAAGATCATCCGGAAAATCGACAAAGGGACCGCCGGTTATACGGGCGTTCTGATGCCGAATACGCCTGTGACAGCGGGGGTCCTGATGGCGGTTCAATGTGCAGACAGGACTCCGGCAATCATGAATTTCAGTGCCGGAGAATCTGTTGCCCTCACCTCCATGCGTGATGCCGGAGTCAAAACCATTCTGACCAGCAAAAAGTTTCTGGAAAAACTCAAATGGGAGAAGTCCGAAGAGATGGTTTTTCTGGAAGATCTGGTCCCCTCCATCACCAGAATGCAGAAGTTCCTGACCATGCTGATGATTCTGTTCCTGCCCACAAGAACGATCGTCAGAAACGTTTCGCCATTAAGCTGTTACAATATGTTCCAGCAGGCTGTTCTGCTCTTCTCAAGCGGCTCCACCGGAAAACCGAAAGCCGTTATGCTCACCCAGCGGAACATCAACTGCAACATTCAATCATTCATCCGTGTCATCGACTGGTCGACCCGTGACCGCGTTATCGGGAACCTGCCGATCTTCCACTCCTTCGGGTTCACGGTCTGCTTTGCACTTTCTGCAACAACCGGAACACCTGTGGCATACATCGCCAACCCGCTGGATGCTTCGCTGATCGTCAAAACATGCGGCACATTCAAGGTCACGATCCTTTGCGCCACCCCCACATTCCTGCAGAAGTACATGATGAAAGCCAAAGCCGAAGATTTCCAGTCATTGCGCCTGTGCATTACCGGAGCAGAAAAACTCCGGACAGAATTGGCAGACCGTTACCGCAATCTGACCGGAAAAGATATTGTGGAAGGGTACGGCTGTACGGAGCTTTCTCCAATCGTGACAGTGAACTTGAACAATTCGATTTATACGCTTGGGACCCGCAGTGACCATCCGGGCAGTATCGGATGTCCCCTGCCCGGGATCCATGCACGGATCGTTGACATCAATACCGGTGTTGAACTTCCGCCCGGAATGGATGGCAGACTTCAAGTCCGTGCCGGTTCGGTTATGAAAGGCTATCTGAACGCCCCTGAATTGACGGAGCAGGTCATTCAAAACAATTATTACGACACCGGAGACATTGCCCACATGGATGAAGATGGTTATGTTTATATCACCGGGCGGGCCAACCGTTTCAGTAAAATCGGCGGTGAAATGGTTCCACATGAAGGTGTGGAAGATGCCATTACGCAATATCTCCATTCAGAGACCCGTGAAATTGCGGTTGCCGGACGGAGTGACCGTATGAAAGGGGAACGTCTGGTCATTTTCCATATTTTAGAAAACATTGATACAGCAGCGATCATTGCAGGTTTGCGTGATGTCGGTCTGCCGAACATCTGGATCCCGAAACCGGAAGATTTTATAAAAGTTGATCAGTTGCCTTTGCTTGGCAGCGGCAAACTTGATTTGGTCAAACTCCGTGCAATGGTGAAGGAATTGGACCAATAATTTTCTGAAAAAGGCATTAAAGGCAATTTCAAAAGTCTTCAAAAATGGCAGAAAATTCTTGTTGCGATCTGCAAATGGAGCGTTTTCGGTGGTTACCCTGTGGGTAGCCACGCTCAAACTACCATTTCCA
>SUVT01000039.1 GCA_015061845.1 Lentisphaerota bacterium | reverse complement strand
GTTCCGTCGATGCTCATTGCAGAGACAGGGATGGAGTCGCCATTGTTGCGCATGGAGGGTTCGATGATCTTCTTTGCGAATTCATCAGCATCATCGGGGATGAGCTTCTGGGGTTCAACGCAGGGATCGCCATCGAGAGATGCAGGAACTTTGACTTCCTGGCAAGCATCAGCAGCCATGTCAACCAGCTGGTTGTTCATGTCGATGACAGCCTGACCCTTCTTGGCAAATGCTTTTGCGTTGAGGTGCTTCATTTCTTCGGAAGCTTTGTCGAACGGAACGATTCCGGAGACCTTGAAGTATGCAACCATCATAACGGTGTTTGCACCTTTACCGCGGAGACCGGGCATATTCTTGACGATAGCTTCAGCGTTGACATTGTAGAACTTGATTTCGTTCTTGATGATGTATTCCTGCATATCGCGGGTCAGTTTTCCAAAGACTTCGTCGTTGGAGTAGTGGCTGTTCAGCAGGAAGGTACCACCCTTCTTGAGTCCGCGGAGCATGTCATAGCGGCCGATGTAAGCTGCGCAGGAGCAGGAAACGAAGTCGGGGCTGGTGATCAGATAGGTGGACTTGATGGGAGCATCGGAGAATCTCAGGTGAGAGCAGGTGAGACCGAAGGACTTCTTGGAGTCGTATGCAAAGTATGCCTGAGCATCTTTGTTGGTCAGGTTACCGATGACCTTGATGGTGGTCTTGTTTGCACCGACTGTACCGTCGCCGCCGAGACCGTAGAACATGCAGGCAGTGGTTCCTTCGGGTTCGGTGGTGATGTATTCGTCGATGGGGAGAGACAGATTGGTGACGTCGTCTTCAATACCAACGGTGAAACCGTGGAAGCCTTCTTTTTCAAGATGCTTGTAGACTGCAAGGATCATGGAGGGAGTGAAGTCCTTGGAAGAAAGACCGTAACGACCGCCGATGATGGTGATTGCAGGATTGTTGATAGCGACTTTGACGTCGAGATACAGAGGTTCGCCGATCGCACCGGGTTCTTTTGTTCTGTCGAGAACAGCGATTCTCTTGACAGTCTTGGGCAGAGCTGCGAGGAATGCTTCGGTATAGAAAGGACGATAGAGACGGACTTTGACAAGACCGTACTTGGTTCCGCGTTTGCTGTTGAGGTAATCGATTGTTTCTTCGATTGCTTCGCAAGCAGAACCCATTGCAACGATCACGTCAGTTGCATCTTCAGCACCGACATAGTCGAACAGCTTGTAGCTGCGTCCGGTGACTTTAGCAACTGCATCCATCTTTTCCTGAACGATTGCAGGACATGCATCGTAGAACTTATTGACAGTTTCGCGGCCCTGGAAGTAAACGTCACCGTTCTGAGCACCAACTTTACAGATGGGAGCTTCGGGACGGAGAGCGCGGTTGCGGAACTCTTCAATGTACTGGGGTTCAACAAGTTTAGCGATTTCTTCGTAGGGGATTTCTTCAAACTTGTGAACTTCGTGGGAGGTACGGAACCCGTCAAAGAACTGCAGGAACGGAACCTTGGCCTTGTAGGTGGAAAGGTGAGCGACCAGAGCGAGGTCCATTTCTTCCTGAACAGAGTTTGCGCAGAGCATTGCGAAACCTGTGTTACGGCAAGCCATAACGTCAGAGTGGTCACCGAAGATTGCCAGAGACTGGCATGCAAGAGATCTTGCGGTCACATGGAAGACGGTCGGGAGAAGTTCCCCGGCGATCTTGTACATGTTCGGGATCATCAGAAGAAGACCCTGTGATGCTGTGTAGGTGGTGGTCAGAGAGCCAGCTGCAAGACAGCCATGAACAGCACCTGCGGCACCTGCTTCAGACTGCATTTCTGCAACGACGACTTCTTTGCCCCAGATGTTGGTTTTGTGTTCACTTGCCCACTGGTCGACCCATTCACCCATGTTGGATGACGGTGTGATGGGGTAGATAGCGGCAGTTTCGCTCAAAGCATAAGCGACATACGCTGCGGCGTAGTTCCCATCCTGTGTGTTAATGTGTCCCGGCATTGTTTCCTCCTTTGCTGGGTTGGTTTGATTCTAGAGAGTTCATCTTGAAATATATACCATTAATGGGAAAAATCAAGTTCGTTTTGCAAAAAACAAACTTATTTTAAGGCGATTTTTTGCATTTTTTATATATATAAAGAATCGGATGAAAATAAATCCTCGGAAATGATGATTTTTTTCCATTTTTTAGATGTCTCAACATTTGATTTTTTTATCATCATGTACTAAATTATTGAAAACGTAAAGATTTTCAGTAAAACCAAAAAACAAAGAGAGGATTTATGCTGACAATTACTATTATTTCGTTTTTACTCTTTACCGTGTTGGTTGCTGTTGGAACCTGGTTGATCGTTCGGAAACATGAAACAAAATCCAGCGAGGGATTTTTTCTTGCTGGGCGTTCTCTGACGTTTCCTGTGATCGCAGGATCTCTGCTGCTGACAAATCTTTCAACGGAACAGATGGTCGGTTTGAACGGATCTGCATTCAAAGAAGGCATGTCCGTGATGGCATGGGAAGTCGTGGCGGTCGTCGCTTTGATTTTGATGTCTCTCTGGTTTTTGCCAAAATTTCTCCGTGCCGGTGTCACAACCGTTCCGGAATATTTGCGTTTGCGGTTTGACAAAACAACCGGTGCGATCTGCAATATTGTTTTCCTGGTTTCTTATATTGTGATTTTGCTGCCGATCATTCTTTATACCGGTGCCCGCGGTATGATAGATATTCTTGACCTTGCACCGATTATCGGAGTCGAAAGTGAAGTTACTCAATTATATATCCTCGTTGTTGTTGTAGCTGTGATCGGTTCTGCTTATGCTCTCAGCGGAGGTTTGAGTTCCTGTGCGGTTTCTGATACTTTGAACGGGATCGGTCTGCTGATCGGCGGTTTCATGATTTCGTTTTTTGCATTCAAAACACTTGGCGATGGTTCGTTCAGTCATGGTGTCAATACTTTCTTTCAAGATGGCGGAAGCCGGCTCAATTCCATTGGGGCAGCTAAAAGTGAAGCTCCGTTCTTCGGACTCTTTACCGGAATCCTGTTGATTCATACTTTCTACTGGTGTACAAACCAGCAGATCATCCAGCGTACTCTCGGTGCAAAAAGTCTCGCAGAAGGTCAGAAAGGCGTTCTTCTGACTGGTGCCTTGAAACTGCTCGGTCCCCTTTATCTTGTGATTCCCGGGATGATTGCTGCAATGCTTCTCATGAAAGGTGCATTGAATATTCCTGTGAATCCTGAGACTGGTCTTGCGGTTTCTGATAAAGCTTATGGAGCATTGGTCAATATGGTTCTTCCTGCACCTCTGAAAGGATTTTTTGCGGCAGTTCTGCTGGGGGCGATCCTTTCCAGCTTCAATTCCGTCTTGAACAGCATTTGTACTTTGTTCAGTCAGGACGTTTATAAATGTTGGATCAACCCTGAAGCAGACGATCGGAAACTTGTCAGAAACGGACAGATTTTCGGTTTTATCGTGACGATCGTTTCAATTATCATTGCGCCGATGTTGATGTATGCCGGAAGTATTTTCGGATATTTGCAGGGGATGAACGGCTTGACATTTATTCCGTTGTTGGCTGTAGTGATCGTTGCGATGAATACCAGAAGAGTTCCGGCTGCTGCAGCAAATACGATCCTGATTCTCGGGATGATTCTCAATGGTCTCGGATATTTTGTTTCTCCTGTCAAAGAGTGGGCGGCTGCTATCGGTCAGTTCCATTTTGTGGGAATCGTTTTTGTTCTGATGGTCGTTTCCATGCTCGTGTGGGGGTGGATAAAGCCGCAACCTGTTCCTTTTGCCAATGAGGATGCCAAAGTGACAGATCTTACTCCTTGGAAATATACTCTTCTGATTTCCATTATTCTGTTCATCATTATTGTTGCGATCTATCTTTATTTCGCAGATTTTTCTGTGTTGCAGAGCGGTGTGCCTGAATATCCGAAAGCTCCAGTTAAGTAATTGGAAAATAAGGGCAAAAAAAGAGGCTATCTGGATTTTATTCCGGATAGCCTCAATTTTTTTCAGAGAAATGCACCAAGTTCGTCCAATCTCCGGTGAATTTCCGTTCCTGATATTTCAGGGACAGGAATATGCTCTTTGACTGAGTATGCCGCAGCAATTCCCGCAGCCTGTCCGAGAGAACAGACCGGCGGCATCACACGGATACTGCTGTGAAGTGCATGGTCAACAGAGATCGCACGGCATGCCATCAGCAGGTTTTTGCTTCCTGCCGGGACGATTGCGCCATAACGGATCTCGTACCAGTCATTCCCGTCGATCCGATGGATCTCCGTTCCGGTTCCGGTGGGATTGTGAATGTCGATCATATAATTGCAACGCGCAATAGAGTCGGGATATTTCGCCCGGTTGAAGAAATCTTCTTTTGTCTGATAGACGATCCCGCGGATCCGGCGGCTTTCCCGGATCCCAACATGGGATGCGATGGAGTGGAGTCTTGCATTTTCAAAACCGGGGATATATTTCCGGAAGAATCTCAGAAATTCCCGGATCTGTTTTCTCGCTTCGATTTCCGCTTCGGAAAGTTCAATGGCGTTCACCCCGCTTTTTTTGACGATCCGGGTCGTGTTGAAGTGGATCACATCCTTTTCAAGTACCTGAAAGTAAAGAACATCCTCGCGCAGGCAATGGATTTCACCCCGCTGTTTCGCTTCATCATAAAGTTGATTGATGACTGCACGATCCGGCATCCGGTCTCTGTCAACATGACTGAGCTTGAAACAGGTGGTCATCGGCTGACAATAGCCGTCTTCGTTACCGAATTCATGTTCGCAGCCAGCCAGAACTGCAAGATCTCCGTCGCCGGTGGCATCAATAAAGACTTTGCTTTCAATCGCAGCCAAGCCGGATTTAGACTGAAAGACTGCATACTTGATTTTACCATCTTCTTTGATAACATCTGCAAGGGTATGATGATAAAGGATTTTTGCACCGGATTCAAGGATCATGTCTTCCATTGCAAGCATGGCATCTTCCTTGCATATTGCACGGGCAAAGAGCTGTGGATTTTCCGGAGCATTGGCGATTTCTTCTGCAGAACGGTATTCCACCATTTTCTGACACCATTCCGTGAAAACCGGACGATCCATCGGGACACCGTTGTGATAATTCGGCATAAAGGGAGTTACTTCTCCATGGAATACCATGCCGCCCAGACAGCCGTAACGTTCTACCAGTAAAGTGTTTGCACCGTTTCTTGCTGCCATGACAGCTGCGCCGAGTCCTCCCGGTCCGCCGCCGACAACAAGAACTTCTGTTTCAGCAATAACGGGAATCTGCATATCTTTGTTGTAGGAAATTTTTTTCATTTCAACTCCTTTTTTGTATAATTGTGTCGGAATTAGTATATAACAGCGGGAGGACTTTTTCAAGTGATCCCGCTACGAAATTATTATTTTTTTACCGGAATAATGCAAGCTCTGTCAAGAAATACCCGGTTTTTCTTTTTTGAACCTTGAACATATGCCGGCCCTTCAAACTTTACGGATGTCCAGATTTGATATTTACCAGGTTTGACGGATGGATCTTTCAGTCTTACTCCGATATGCCAGCTTGAAGTTGCCCAGATTTGAGTGTTTGTTCCAATTTCAAATTCTCCAAGTGAAACCCAATGATATTTTTCATCGGTTGGTACTTTTTTCAGAGAGATTGTTTTCTGCCGTTTCGCTTTGCTGTCATACAATCCCAGGCGAACAGGCATTTTGTGGAACGTCTGATCCGCCGGCTGAAAAACGGCAGCTGTTGCAAGAATGGAATCCACATCGGTTTTGATTTGGCTTGTTGTTTTATGTGCGATTAAAGCCTTTGTCCCGAAACAGAACACATTCTGCCTGTCAATACCTGATGGAAGATCAGCGAAGACTTCTGTGACGGTTGAGCCTGCCGGTTGCTGTTTTTCCCGGGCAAGAAATGCTCTGTCAAAGTAAATCGCATTCGGTTTTGAGGAACCTTTGACATAAGTTGGTCCTTCAAATTTCAAAGAAACCCAGATTTCATAGAAATTCGGATTTTCTTCGTCCTTTAATCCGTCAGAGGAAATGAAAGTATCACGCAGAGTCATTGTGATATGCCAGAACTCTGTCAGCCAGATTTTTGTGCTGGTGCCGATCTTGAATGTTCCGATCTTGTGCCAATGATATTTTTCATCCTGCGGAATATCGGTTATCGAAGTCGTCATCTGCCGTTTTGTTGAACCATCGAACATTCCGATTTTGACAGGTGTTTTATGATATTTCTTATTTGCAGGGTGGAAGACTGCAGCTTTTCCGAGAGAAGAATCCGGATCCGCTTTGATCTTGGATGTGTCACGGTAGGCACTCAGACAGTTTGTTCCGAAGAGTTTTAAAGTGTCAGCTTTGTATTTTTTATACTTTACTGGCAGGTCATCGAACTTGAGCTGCATGGAATATATCTCATCATTTTCCAGAAAATTGAGTGCTTTTTTCCGGAAATTATCTGTCAGAAGCTCAGTTTCCGCAATATGGTTTTTAATACAATCTGTATATTCCTTGACATATTTATCCATGGAAACGCCTTCAAGCGGAGTGTTTTTCAGGAATCTCAACCAGGCATAGCTCACAACAGCCAATTCATTTTTGATACGGGCCTGAACTTTTTTTGAGGTTGTTTTTGTCAGGGCTGTACGAAGATAATTTTCACTTTTTTTCAGGAATTCTGCAGAGATGTAAGGAAAGTATTTGCTGTGAACGTCCGCAGCTGTAATATCGCATTCTCTGATGGATTTCCGCAGAAGAGCCAGATACTCTTTCATTTGCGGAGCGGCTTTTTCATAATAAGCGTCCATGAATTCATTTACAATTTCTTCCAGATCGCGGTCAGGATTTTCCTGGAGTTTATAGCTGACATAATACTGGAGCCAGATAAAACTCTGAGGACGAAGCGAATAACGTTTTTCCCCGATTTCACATTCATTCATGATATGCAGAACGCCCAAATCGCGGAAGGTTCTGATATCAGAAGCAATAGCATCAATACAAACTTCCGGCTGATCTCCGGTCGTCATATTCCAATAATCCCAGATTGCCATGCGCGGAGAAAGTTTGCACCATCCTTTGATATATTCCAGCTGGGCAGCATTTGTCTTATCTGTCAATGGTTTCAAACGGTTGGAACGGACATAGAGGTCACACCACCAGACAATGACATTCGGTTCCGGTTTGATTCCTTGAGGCGGTTTTTCGGAATGCATGTACGCAAATGTCAAAATGGCGATTTCCGGATGTTTTTTGCCGACTTCACGGGCAACACCATTCACAAATTCCAGCAGCAATCCGGAGTCCGTTCCATATTTTTTGATGATTGCCTGACATTTATCGCAAAAACAGTAGAAATCCGCACAATCCTCTTGGGATAAATCATAGACCAATGCGTAATTATCCGGATTTTTTGCCTTATCTTCTTCAATCCAGCCAAGCAGCTGCTTTATGACCAGCTGCTGCATTTCTTTATTGGAAAGACAAAGCTGTCCGTTGGGCAGATATGCCCGTTTTCCTTCCGGAGTGACAGAGAAATATTCGGGATGCGTTTTGAAATATTTTGCCGGGGGAACATGACGGTAAAAGCTGTGGCAAAGTCCGGTTCTTCTGGAATTTTTTCTGATGTAAGTTGAGTCTTCCCGGCGTTCACCGGAACGCTGTTTGAATTCATAAAGTTTGATATTTTCCAATCCTTTTTTGCCGGAAGGGTTGATTCCTGTGGCATTCCGGAACATTCCGTGGAAATTCCAGTATGCAAGGAATACGTATTTCTGGTCTTTCCGGAAAGAAGGAATGACAATGGTTTTCTTTTGCGGAACGGTTTCCGCTTCCGGCGAGAGATAACGGACTCCCAGCGCATTTTCGAGAAAGTAATAAAGCGCATACATATCTCCGGTCAGTGAGCCGCCGAAGAGATAAAGAGCTTTGTCATTGCAAAGAACAGACCAGTCCCGTTTTTTCATCCCGGAACGTTTGAATCCGGCTTTTGCAGCGGCTTTTGTATTTCCAAGAAAAACAGCAGGCTGTTTTCCGGAATATTCACTTTCTTTAAGAACCTTGAAATCAGCACCTGTGATTTTTTTCAGATAATCTGCAGCTTCTCTGGGCAGAATATTGATTCCTTCCCAGAGTTCAGGGGAGTCCGGATAAACAATCACACATTCAGCTTTTCCATTCTTTGCAATGGGAAATGCTGCAAAAACGGAAAATGACAGAACAGAAAAAATAAACAGTAAAAAATGTTTCATATTGCGAGTCTCCAATTATAACCAGTATCCGGAAATTTCATTTCTGTAAGCATCAAGGTAAACCAGAGTATAATAAGCATTCAGGTACTTATACTCGGCAAGAAATGTTGCTGCAAGTTCCTGCGGAGTGGAAACGGGCTCTGCATGACCATCAAGAAAAATTTGGTTTGCTGCCTTGGAATGTGCCATATAAACACGTCCATCACTTTTGGCTTTCAAACTGTTAATGATTGCGACTGTTGCAATCTGTTCTTTTTTTGTAACGTTCATAGAATCGGTGGCATAGAAGAAATTATGAGGTTCACGAACCTTTTTTGAAATAATAAAAACATTATTGTCAGCCCCCTTGACGCGCATTCCTGTCGGAATGAAATCAAATGTTCTTGTTCCGTAAGAATACCAGATGTTCCATTTGGAACTGTTTCCGCCTATAGCAGCTTTGTAAGGATGAGAAGATGGACAGAGCATCATATCAGCCTGATTTGGAATGAAGCCTTTGTCGACATAAAAACCAGCCCACTGACCGTTGCTTTCGAGAGAAATAATATGACCATCGTTATCATTTGCGTACATGCTGGCAAAGAGTCCGATCTGTTTCAAGTTGTTCAAACATGCACTTGCCTGACCTTTTGCTCTGGCATTGTTCAATGCGGGCAGGAGCATTCCGGCAAGAATTGCAATGATAGCAATCACGACGAGCAGCTCAATCAAAGTAAATTGTTTTCTTTGACACAGTTCCTTTTTCATGATTTTTCCTTTCTTTGAAAAAAATCTTTTTTTTGTGATTCTAAATAGGTGTTTGTTTTTGCTTATATTTGAATATACATCAACTTTCTTGATTTGTAAATGGTAATTTTGTGATAAAAACTGATAATTTTGTTACAATCCATATTCAACGCAATTTTTTAGCTCTGTCCTGAAGTTATGAAGGATAAGCTTTTTTATGATAATTCCGGCGGCGGGGTAACTCTTTCAGGAGGGGAACCTTTGGCTCATCCGGTTTTTACAGAAGAGTTTTTGAAGAAAGCGAAAGATTCCGGTTTGCATACAGCGGTGGAAACATCCGGCTTCGCTGCGGTTCATTCTATCGAAAAAATATTCCCTTTGGTTGATTTATGGCTGTGGGATATCAAAGCTTTGCCGTCACAATACAAGGATTTGACCGGAGCTGATTGGAATATCGTTGCAGAAAATCTGCATTTCATTTCAGAACATGGAGGTAGTATTGTTCTCCGGTGTCCAATGATTCCGGGCATAAATGATTCTGAAGAAAATTTGAATTTTATAGCAGCTCTGGCAAAATCAACCTCCGGTGTGAAGCAGGTCGATTTGGAATCGTATCATCCGCTCGGAACAGAAAAACACTGTAAATTGGGAAAAGAAAACCAATTTGCAGCTGAAATGTACGGCAAAGGTGAACTGGAAATAAAAGCTGAACAGCTCCGGAATCTTACAGGTATTCCGGTAATGGTTTTTACTATTTAGCCTTTGACAGCTTTTTCGTAAACAGAATAGTACCGTTCTCCGAGGGTATGAAGAGATTCTGTATCAAAGTGAAGATTGTCTCCGCGATGATTCAAATCTTTTGTCTCAACACTGTAAAATCCGGGGATTTCTTCTGTCAGTTCTGTAATGGCATCATCGACAATTGCTGCATGATCCATGATGTCCGGATTGTAAAAAGAAGCCAGATATCCGGCAAAAAACGGAATAGTGTCATCTCCGAGATCCCGGCGGAAATTTTCAACAACAGTTTTTAATTTCTGTTTATAATCAGGTGTTTGCTTTGCGGCATCCGTTTCTCCCTGATGCCAGAGGATCGCAACAATCTTTCCGTTTTTCTGCGCTTCTTTCGCTTTTTGAATTGCAAAATCATAGGGAAAGTTTGTGCCATCCCAGTCGTCCACACCTCCCGGAAGCCATGCAGCAATGCCTGTTCCGCCGACAGCTGCCGGAATCAGTCCGACAGTGCGATCCGGGTTATCTTTTGCAAGCAGTTTTCCGAAGGTTCTGCCAAGACCGACACCGCAAACTTTCTGCCGGACATTCGGAAGTACCGTTTCAAAGGGATCGGAAGAAACGATTTTTTTGCCATCCGCATCGAAAGTGCCGATAAAGGAACGGTCTTTTGTGATTGGTTCAATAGCAGGAACCCATTTGAAGTCCGGGCGGATATACTCCACCCGGGGCAGGGGAATCAAATCGTCGGGACCGGCATAACCGCGTCCCGCCATATTGGATTGTCCGACGAGAAGCACAAGAAGCTTTTCTGACATTTTACACAGCCTTATTTGACGATATCGGCCACATTGATCCATTCCGCTTCAGGGTCATTGCTGATATAAGCGATCATTGCCTCAAAGTTTTTCCAGTACGGATCGAAATCTGCCATTTCATAGGAGTGTCCCCAGAAATAGAAAACGCCGCAACTCTCTTTGGCAAGCTGATACTTTTTCCAGAACAAACGGTTCATGAAGTGACAGTTTGAGGCAAGTTTCAGCGGATCAGTGTAGGAGAGAACATCGTCGGTATTTTCAGTGGAGCGTCCATACACGAAACCGGCATCTGTCAGAAGTTTCGCGGTTTCATCGGTATAAGCACCGAAGGGCCATGCAAAACCGCGGCACTCTTTCTGGAAAAAATCTTCCAGAAAGCGGCGGCTCTTCATCGCGGATTCCAAAAACGCATTGGGATCAGTCGTCTTAGCATTTTCATGCATGTCACAATGGGAAGCGACTTCAAAATCTCCGTAGACTTCCATCATACGATCTTTGCAGACTCTGCCGGAGTAGAATGTGTTGACAGTCGGCGGATTTATTTCATCTGCACCCACCCAGCGTACCGGAACAGACTCATCGGAGATGAGACCGGAACAGAGGTTGAAGGTTGCTTTTGCCTTATATTTTTTCAAGATTTCAGCCAGACGGATATCGGTGAAAACACCGTCATCCCAGCACTGTGCAACGCGAACTTTGATCATGTTAATCTCCTTTTCAGCAGAGTGTCAGGAATTTTTCGTAAGCCTTGTTCCATTCATCGGTGGTGTTTGGCAGGAACTGTGCAGGCTGGAAAGATTCTCTCACAAGAGCGCGGGCTTCTTCGAGAGATCCGAGTTTTCCGACAGCCACAGCCTGAAGCATGGAGTTTCCGATTGCTGTCGCTTCCACAGGACCGGCAAGGACTTCGCATCCGGTTGCATCAGCAGCGAACTGGCAGAGCGTGGGGTTCTGTGCACCGCCGCCGAGAAGATGGATGGTCTTGGTCTTTTTGCCGGAGAGAGAATCTGCTTCCTGAATGGTCTTACGGAAGAGCAGGACAAGGCTTTCCAGGAAAGCACGGGTGTAAGCTCCGGCACTTTCGGGGATGGGCTGTCCGGTCTTTTTCATATATTCATCAATGGCATCTTTCATGGATTCCGGATTGAAGAATGCTGCATCATTGGGGTTAAAAAGAGACTGGAACGGCTTTGCTTTTCTTGCTTCAGCCATAAGTTCGTCATAGGAAATATCGCTTGCTACAGCAGCTTTGATACCGCGGAGGATCCAGAAACCGGTCAGGTTCTTGAGAACGCGCCAGGTTCCGGCGACACCGCCTTCGTTGGTGAAGTTGAGCGCAGCAGATTCTTTGGATGCCAATGCCTTCTTGGATTCGATGCCGACCAGACACCAGGTTCCGGAAGAGACGTATGCCCATTCATTGCCGACTGCGGGAGAGGATGCAACTGCAGATGCGGTGTCATGAGAACCGACCATTACGACAGGCACGCCTTCCAAACCGGGAACGCCGGAGAAGTCAGCTGTTCCCACCACTGTTCCCGGACGGGTCAGCGGCATCACACATTCGCGGGGAAGTCCGATTTCTTTCAGAAGTTCATCGGACCAGTCTTCTTTTGCGCAGTCCAGCATCTGTGAGGTACTTGCAATGGTGAATTCATTTGCTTTCTTTCCTGTCAGACAATAGGTGATATAGTCAGGTGTGAAAAGCAGAGTTCCGCATTTTTTTGCGTAATCGGGGTTTGCTTTGAACTCGGAATAGAGCTGGAACAGGGTGTTGATATCCATGATCTGGGTTCCGGTAAGAAGCTGAAGCTTCTCACGTCCGAATTTTGCGGTAAACTCATCGGAAAGTCCGTTCGTTCTGAGGTCACGGTAGCAAACAGGATCGTCGATCAACTGATCATTTTTGTCCAGCATGACGTAGTCGACGCCCCAGGTATCAACTGCGATTGCATCGGGTTTTCCGAGTGCGGCAGCTTTTGCGAGGCCAGCTTTGATATCAGAGACCAGCTGATTGATGTTCCACCGGAGGAAACCATTCTTTTCCCGACTTTCATTTCCGAATCTGGCGATTTCATCAAGCGTGATCTTTTTATTGTCATCGATCACACAACGCATAATTCTGCCGCTTCCGGCACCGATATCAACTGCGAGACACTGAAACATTTTTTTCTCCTGTTTGTTTATTGAAAAAGTGTTGTTAGTTTTATTATAGCCTGCTTTTCAGGATTTTAAAGTTCCCAAAACAAAATCTCTGATATTTTTTATCATATAATCCAGTTTTTCTGTGGTCATTCCGGGATAAACCCCGATCCAGCAGGTATTGTTCATGATGTAATCTGTAACTGGAAGCGGTGAGGCGATCCGGTAATCTTTTCCCTCTTCCAGCGTTTCAAAACACGGATGTTTTAAAATATTTCCTGCAAAGAGGTTCCGTGTCTGTATCTTCCTGGATTCCAGATATTTCGTCAAATCATTCCGGGTAAACGGTGCATCTTCGGCAACATTGATCAGGAATCCGAACCAGGAAGGTTCTGCTCCGGGAAGAGATTTGAAGTAACTCAGGTGCGGAAGATCCTGCAAACCGTTCAGAAGATGTTGGAAATTCTTTCTCCGTTTTGCAGTGAAAGAATCCAGTTTTTTCAGCTGAACACAGCCGATTGCCGCCTGCATGTCTGTTGCTTTCAGGTTGTAGCCGAAGTGACTGTAAACATATTTATGGTCATAACCGACGGGCAGGGAACCGAACTGTTTTGTAAAACGGTGTCCGCAGAGGTTGTCGACGCCGGAAGGACACATGCAGTCACGTCCCCAGTCACGGATCGACAAAGCAATTTTTGCAAGCAGGGGATCATCCGTATAAACAGCCCCGCCTTCGCCTGTTGTCAGGTGATGCGGCGGATAAAAACTTGAAGTGCCGATATCTCCGAATGTACCGGTCATTTTTCCTTTGTAGCATGATCCCAGCGCATCGCAATTATCTTCGATCAGCCACAGATCATGTTTTTTGCAAAATGCTGCAACTCTTTCAATATCAAATGGATTGCCAAGTGTATGAGCAAGCATGACAGCTTTTGTTCTCGAAGAAAGAGCCTGTTCCAGAAGATCCGGATTGATATTTGCAGAATCCCGTTCCACATCAACAAAAACCGGAATCGCACCATACTGTACGATGGGGGCTATTGTAGTCGGAAAGCCTGCTGCAACAGTGATAACTTCATCCCCGCGCTGAATGGCTCTTTCTTTCAGAAGAGGTGAGGTTAAAGTCATGAATGCCAACAGGTTTGCAGAAGAACCGGAGTTTACGAAAAATGCGCTCCGGACACCAAGTTTCCGGGCAAGTTCAGTTTCAAATTGACGGGAAAATCTACCGTGAGTCAGCCAGAAATCAAGGGATGAATCAACCAGTGCGGCAACTTCATCGGAAGTAAAAACACGTCCTGCATAGGGAACTCTGGATTCTCCGGGAATGAATTCCGGATCGTTTGCGGCAAGCAAATCGCCATATTCCTTTGTCAAAGCAAGGATTTGTTCCCGCAGCTGGCTCAGTTTATCCATATTAGTCCTTTTTTCTCAGCATCCCGGATATAATCTTCCAAGTCTCTCTGAGTCAACAAGTTATATGCGTTATAATATTCTCTGTACCAAACGGCAGTTTTCCGGAACGCTGTTTCAGTGTTCCAAACCGGCTGCCATTCGAGTTGTGTTTGTGCTTTTTCACAGTTCAAGCGAAGAAGTTTAGCTTCATGCGGAGCATTGGCATCCGGAAGATGCTCAAACTGAATGGCATTCCAACCTTTCTGAAGCAGTTCCAAAGCGTGTTCCGTTGTGATAAAACTTTCATCATCCGGACCGAAATTCCATCCCCCGGCACAGGATTTATCTCCCTCAAAAAGACGTTGTCCGAGAAGAAGATAACCGGAAAGCGGTTCAAGAACATGCTGCCAGGGACGCACCGAAGCGGGATTTCTCAAGGTCATGACTTCCCCCTCGGAAGCGGCACGCATAGCATCCGGAATCAAACGATCCTCTGCCCAGTCTCCGCCACCGATCACATTCCCGGCTCTTGCAGTAGCAAGCAGAATTCCGGCTTCATTCAAAAAAGATTTCCGGTAAGAGGCTGCAACAAGTTCCGTGCAACCTTTTGAGGCACTGTAAGGATCGTGTCCGCCCATAGGATCAGCTTCGGTATAACCATCCATCTGTTCCCGGTTTTCATAACATTTATCGCTGGAAATAACGACTACAGTCTTTACGGAATCTGTCTTGCGGCAGGCTTCCAGAACGTTAGCTGTGCCCATCACGTTGACTTCAAAGGTTTCCAGCGGATCTTTATAAGATTTACGGACCAGCGGCTGCGCGGCAAGATGAAACACGATTTCCGGACGGTAAGCAGAAAAAACAGTTTCCATTACGCTCCGGTTCCGGATATCTTCTTCAACAGAACGGACCGCCGGTTTGAGCAATTGATAATGATTTGGTTCGGTGTTCGGGGGCAGGGCGTAACCGCAGACTTGCGCACCGAGCTGCTGCAGCCAGAATGCAAGCCATGAACCTTTGAAACCGGTGTGTCCGGTAATCAAAACTTTACGTCCCTTGTAAATATCCCCGAACATACGGTTTATCAGCCTTTCCAGTAGGGTGAGATCTCCCGGAGCCGTTCAATGACGGGGGGGAGTTTTTCAAGTACAAAATCAACATCTGCTTCTGTGTTGTAACGGGAGAAGCTGAACCGGATCGCTCCGTGTGCCGCTGTGTAGGGAACACCCATGGCACGCAGAACGTGTGACGGTTCCAAACTTCCTGTCGTACAGGCACTTCCGCTGGATGCGCAAATCTTGAACATGTCAAGGAGCATCAAAATGGATTCCCCTTCAATGAATTCAAAGGAGATATTGCTTGTATTGGGAAGACGGTGTTCCGGATCTCCATTCAAGCGGGTCGCTTTGATCTTCAACAGATTTTCTTCCAGACGGTCGCGCATGGCTTTGACACGGGTGTTTTCTTCTGCGATTCCATTGTAAGCCAGTTCCGCAGCTTTGCCCAAGCCAACGACAGATGCAACGTTTTCTGTGCCTGCACGTCTTCCCCGTTCCTGATGTCCGCCGATGATAAACGGACGGAATCGGACGCCGCGCTTGACGTAAAGTGCGCCAACGCCCTTGGGCGCGTGGAGTTTGTGTCCGGAAAGACTCAGCATGTCGATATTCATTTTGGAAAGATCCATGGGAACTTTTCCAACTGCCTGAACGGCATCAGTATGGAACAATGCACCCTGCTTGTGGGCAAGTTCAGCAAGTTTTTCCACCGGCTGAATGTTTCCGGTTTCGTTGTTTGCCCACATTACGGAAACAATCGCAGTATCGGTATCAATGACCTGTTCGGCAAATTCCATATCAAGTCTGCCTTTGGAGTCGACAGGGATCCGCACGATTTCATAGCCTTTCCGTTCCAGCTCCTGAGAAAGATTCAAAATTGCGGCATGTTCGACAGTGGAGCAGACGATTTTATTTTTCTTGCGGCAGATTCCAAGAGCACTCAAAATCGCTGCACTGTCACTTTCCGTTCCGCAGCTTGTGAAAATGATTTCACTGGATGCTGCACCCAGAAGTTTTGCGACTTTCTCGCGTGCTTCTTCAATGTGTGCCGCAACCTGTCCTCCGAAAGTGTGAATACTTGACGGGTTTCCGTAATATTTTGTGAGGAACGGAGTCATTGCCTCAAAAACTTCCGGAGCAACGGCGGTCGTTGCGTTATTATCAAGATAAACGATCCGGTCTTCTTCCTGTGTCATTTTCCTGCATCCTCCACAATGATTTTCGGGGAGACAAATTCATTCAGCTTGCCCTGAACAAGATTTTTCAGTGTGACTTGAGAAGCCGGACACATCTGGCAATGACCTTTCATCTTGATGTATGCTGTATAACCCTGAATGTCAACAAGCTCACAGTCGCCGCCGTCGCGTTCCAGAACCGGACGGACTTCACGATCGATCACAGACTGAACCTTGATAACTTTCTGAACGACAGAAAGGGATTCAAAATCATCTTTTTCCTGTTCGGTTTCAGATGCAGCTTCTGCTTTTTCTTTCCAGAGAGAATCCAGAATGGTCTGGATCTGATCAAGACAGGTTCCGCAAGCACCGCCGGCTTTGGTGTACTGGGTGATCTGTTCTGCTGTATGAAGATCATTTTCTTTTGCGACTTTTCGGATCTTCACATCGGTGATTCCGAAGCAGCGGCAGACGATTCTGCCTTCGTGGTCATCGTCTTCAACGATTTCATCCACTGCCTCACCGTGGCGTTTTTTGTAGTCAGCGATAGCTGCCTGAAGGGCTTCCATTCCCATAACAGAACAGTGCATTTTTTCTTCGGGCAGGGTGCCGAGATGTGCAACGATATCTTTGTTTGTCACTTTTGCGGCTTCATCCAGAGTCATACCGATAACCAGTTCAGTCAGAACGGAACTGGATGCAATTGCACTGGCACAGCCGAAAGTCTTGAATTTGCATTCACAGATTTTTCCTTCATCATCCAGTTTGATGGTGATTTTCAGAGCATCGCCGCAAGTAATATTTCCAACTTCAGCAACGGCATCAGGTTCCTGAACTTCACCCACATTCCGGGGGTTCAGAAAGTGATCCATAACTTTTTTTGTATAATCCCACATGGTTATTTCTCCTTAAAATTATTTTTCAGGTTAATATAACACAAAACATGGATTAAACAAATAAAGTTCGGGGAAAAACTGAAGATAAAACCAACTTTTTTTATAAAAAGTTACCTTTTTTTTCTGAAAGTCTGAAAACAGAATTTTTTCTTCGATAAAATCAAGACAGTTATTCTGCTTCTACGACTTCAAAAACTGCCGGAGAAAAACTTTTTGACGTCTGTTTTTCCAGCACGTCTTCCAATGAAAGTATGACTGACTGATCTCTTTTGAGAAGTTCAATAATTTCCAAAATCCAATATGACATAAAAATCTCCTTTTTTGCACCGCAGAAAAGATGTCAACCGGTTGACACAATACGGCTGCGAAACAGGGAGGTGTTTATGAAAGAAATTTTACAGAAAGCAGAAGAAATCATGGAGAAGATGGCAGCAGATGTCTTGTACCTGGAACAGATTCTGAAACAGTTGCAGCTCAAAGGAAAAAGTCATCCAGATAAGTCTGGGGATCGGCATGTTTTCTAAGTTTATCCAACGTTTTTAATTCAATCTGTCTGACGCGTTCCCGGGTAACGTGGAACGCCTCACTTACTTCCGAAAGAGACTTTGCCGGACTGCCGTCAAGCCCATATCGCATGGAAATGATCTGCCGTTGTCTTTCTGACAATTGAGCCAACGCATCATTCAACCTCTGTTTCAGAATCTTCTTGGCATAAACCTTCATGGGATCTTCTGCCTGCTGATCCATAAGGATATCCTCAAACGTTGCACTGTCTTCCTTTCCGGAGGAGGGCGCCTGCAGTGAAATACATTGCAATGACATTTTCCGGATTGCGCGAACTTTTTCAACGGAAAGCCCCAATATTTGAGCAACATCCTCATCCTGCGGATCACGTCCATTGACCTGAATGAAGTTCTGTTCAGCACTGTGCATTTTCCGGATCGTAGTGATCATGTGCAGCGGCAGACGGATCGTTCTGGACTGACCGGAAAGAGCCCGCGCCACGCCTTGTTTGATCCACCAGGAAGCGTAAGTGCAGAAACGGTGTCCCAGCTTATAGTTAAATTTATCCAAAGCCTTCATCAACCCGAGATTTCCTTCCTGGATCAAGTCACCAAACGGCAAACCTCTGTTCTGGTAATGTTTTGCAATATTGATAACCAGACGCAAGTTTGTTTCCAGCATTTTGACTTTCCAGAGTTCAAACTCTTCCCTGAGCTGCGTTGCAACTTCAAGATTTTCGATAAATTCATCGACGGTGCAAAGCGTTTTTTCTTCCAAGTCAGATTCAGAAAGGGAGCCTTCCCGATAAAGCTGCTGATAACGCAAAGCTACATCATGCCACTCAAGCAGCTGAACCGGAAGAGCCGGGTGTTTCATAAGAACATTGATTCCCTCTTCTCTTAAATCATTCAGTTTTTTACTGCTTTTGCGTTTTGAGAACTGGAGAATTATTTTCTCGTGGATCAGAGAAATCTCATCGAGCCACTCTTTTCTTTTCGCATTATCCAGCGTAAAGTTCTGCAAAGGATTGGTCGGATCAACAGGGAAAATATCGCTGAGTTCATCAATTTCCGGATCAGCCAGAATTCTTATATGTTCTTTAAAAATAAACCCGAACTTGTACATGACATTCCGGGTCGTTTGCAAACATTGATCTATTTTCTGCCAGGCTTCAGCTTCCTGAGCAGCAGTCATTTGAGGAACTTCGCCCATTTCTCTGAAATAGGCTTTCAGAACATCTAAATCTTCTTTTGAAGCATGTCTTCCGGAAACAGCGTGAGTTGAATCAAGGCTTTCCTGATTTTCTGCATAAGGATAAGCCGTTTCATCATAATTTTTCTTGTTTGCCGGGTTCATTTGCAACCTGCATATTGAGGGGTGATCTATGATAAAAAATGTGTTTTATCATACTTTCCAAAAAGGAAAACAGAGACAGGGGGGAACAATCGCTCCAACTTAATTCTACTTTCAATAAGGCCTTGGCGGCCCCGATGTATTCAACGTTCAGAGGATGTAGGCCCTGTCTCATGGTAATCAATTTAGCACTGTTCTTGAAAAAAGCAAGTGATTTTTTTACTTTTCACATCACTTTTCGGTATTCAACACAAAAATATCTGAAAGAATTTTCTTATTTTGTGAAAGCTCTTGCAATTTTTGGTTTTTCATGATATATTAAAGGATTATTAAATTGATAAATCAAGGAGCATTTCTGATGGATCTGAAAGAAATGAGAGATAAGATCGATGCGATCGACAGACAGATCGTATCTCTGCTGAATGCACGGTACGAAGTCGTCCGGGAGGTCGGAAAGTGGAAGCTGGAACGTGGACTTCCGATATACGTTCCGGAACGGGAAAAAGCGTTGCTGGAAAAACTGGATTCTCTGAATCAGGGACCCATGCTCAAATCTACTCTGCACTCCATTTACCGTGAAATCATGTCCGGAGCATATCCATTGGAACAACAGCTCCGCGTCGCATATTTCGGTCCAGCTGCAACCTATACTCATCAGGCTGCAAAGCAGCAGTTCGGTTCCAGTGTTGAATATTATCCCAGACCCGATATCGCAGATGTATTCCGTGATGTGGAAGCTGAAAAAGTGGATTATGGTGTCGTTCCCGTTGAAAATTCTACGGAAGGTGTCGTTAATTATACCCTCGATCTTCTTCTGGGGTCAACTGCAAAAGTCTGTGCAGAAATAAACCTGCCTATTCATCACTGTCTGCTCTCCAAGTCCGCAATGTCTGAAATCAAAAAGGTTTACAGTCATCCGCAATCATTGGCACAGTGCCGCTGCTGGCTGACAGAAAATCTTCCCGGTGTTAAATTGGTCGAAGCTGCAAGCAATACCCGTGCAGCTCAACTTGCAGCTGAGGAATCTGATTCCGCAGCGATTTGCAGTGAACTTGCCGCCAGTATTTATAATTTGAATGTTCTTGCCACAAAGATTGAGGATAACCCCCGCAATACAACACGTTTCTTTGTGGTTGGAAATCAGGAAAATGCACCGTCCGGAAACGATAAAACTTCACTCTGTTTTGTCGTTCAGGATCGTGTCGGCGCACTCTATGATTGTCTGCTTCCATTCCGGGAATCAGGGATCACACTCTCCATGATCGAAAGCCGTCCGTCAAAGAAAGTCAACTGGGAATATGTTTTCTACGTTGACCTCCTCGGACACGTCTCCGATCCAGTTGTCAAAGAGGCTCTGGAAAAACTTCAGCAATACACCAGTTATCTTAAAATACTCGGGTCTTACCCGGTTTAATCAAAGGATTTTTTATTATGTTTCCTCCTGCAATCGAAATCAAAAACGCAACAGTCAAACTCGATGGTTATGAGGCTTTGACAGATTTCTCCTGTACAATCGGGCATCGTGAACGCTGGTTTGTGCTTGGTCCCAACGGAGCTGGAAAAACCACTTTTGTGAAACTGATCCTCGGTCTCGCATGGCCGCTTTGGGGCGCATCCGTTTCTGTTCTCGGACAGAAATACGGTGAATGCAATATCATGGAACTCCGGAAAAAAGTCGCATGGGTCAGCCCGTTCCTTAATGCGTGGGCAGCTGATTCCACTTACAGCCGCCGCTGGACCGCACGGGAAATCGTTCTAGGCGGACTTGATTCCTCCATCGGTTTCTTCCGCACCCCCACAGCTGAAGATCTGGAACAGGCGGAAAACGCTATGGCAATGATCCATGCAACAAAGTTCGCAGACCGCTGGTTCGACCGTCTTTCCTCCGGGGAACAGGTCAGAATCCTCATCGCAAGAGCTTTGATCTCCCATCCGGAACTGGTGATCCTTGACGAAGCATGTATTTTCCTTGATCTTACAAGCCGTGAAATTCTGCTTTCTGCTGTGGATGAACTGGCTGCCCGTCCGGATTCTCCCACCATGGTGTTCGTCACCCAGCGAATTGAAGAAATTACCGCTTCTTTTGATAAAGGGCTTATCATCAAAGACGGTAAGATCATGGCATCCGGTGATCGTAACGATGTTTTGACCGAAGAAAATCTTTCCAAAGCATTTGAGCTTGATGTTATGTTGGACAGCACTGCTGATGGCAGACTCTGGCCCATCGTGAAAAAGTAAGCAGAACTTTGCGATCAGAAAAGCGGGAACAACTTTTGAGACAAGTTTTCCCGCTTTATTGTTTATATACAACTTTTGTGCTGCTCTTCTTTTCCCGCAGACTTTTGCCCGGCAGCAGCGTTCCGGAGATCATGAGCTTGACAGGATCGTAACCGGATTCAAACTGCTGCTGCAGTAAAGCGACAGCCTGCCGTCCGATTTCGGAGACTTCTTCTGATATTGTGGAAAGTCCGGCTTTTTCTGCACCGGGCCAGGTGATGCCATCAAAACTGATTACGCCCAACTCATCAGGAATGTTCAATGCCAGTTCCTCGCAGATTGAAAATACCTGCGCAGCCCGGTAATCCCGCAATGTAAAAATTGCATCCGGTCTTTGTGCTTTGGATTTTGACAGAAGTTTCCGCAAGGCTGCCGGGGGAGGATCGTTCCAGTTCCCGATAAGAATTTTTGCATCGTCAAAGGGAATTTTTTCTTCTGCAAGAGCCCCACGGAACCCGGCAAGGATTTCTCTGTAAAAGTAATGCTCCGGAGAGCCGGAATACACTGCAATATTCCGATACCCTCGCTGGATCAGTTCCATCCCGGCACTTCTTCCGATCCCCCGGTAATCCATACAGACCCCCGGATACATTTTTTCCTCTTCAAGGTTGGCGATCACAAAGGGAATTCCCGCTTTTACGATATCATCAAATGCCAGATCCGGCGAACTTTCTAGAAAAATGATCCCCTGAATATCATTGGCATTGTACCGTTCTTTCAGTTCGGAGAGGTTCAATTTCGCCGGCGGTGTGGAAAGAATCACCTCTGCAAAAATATCATTTGCTCCGGCACAGATCCCGTCAACCAGACCAATGGCTTCATAAGCTCTGGCTGACATCTGGATCGGCAAGCGCAAGATGATTCTTTTCAGTCTGCGTTTTGTGATTTTCTTTACACGGAAACCGCGCCGGGGGACGTTATATAAAACACCTTCTTCACTCAAAACTTTCAAAGCACCGCGAATGATTCCGCGTCCGACTTGATACTCTTCCGCAAGTTTCCGTTCGGATGGCAGAAAAGTCACCTGGTCAAACCCGCCGGAACGAATCTTTTTCCGCAGGTCATTGATGATTTTGATATCGGAAGTTCTACCCATTATGAAACTCCAAGAATTCTGAGAGCATTGTCATGAGCAACTTTCCGGAAGACCTCTTCTGAGATTTTTCCGGTGTCCCTGAGTTCCAACAGGAACGGAATCAGTTTGATATTGTTTTCAAAAGGTTCCAGACAGATATCCATGCCGAAGCAGAGACGATCCTGAAACTCATTGAGGAACTGAACAGCATATTCCGGGTCCCGGATCAAAGCATTTGCGCCGGAGTTGGCGGAAAGATCCCCAATCAGGTTCGGATATCTTCTCATCAGTTTCGGAACAGCACCCTCTTTGACTTTTCCTTTGGGATAACCGGCACGGTCAACAACAAGATCAAGTTCGCTGATTTCTGCCCAGAACGCGGCACTGTGACCGAAGATTTTCAGGTTCGGATGCGCCCCCAGCGTTTCCGCAAGCCCCGGCAAGCCGGGTTCGTCATAGATTCCATAGCAGCCACCGATACGGTGCGTGACATGGATCGTTACCGGAAGTCCGACTTTTTCTGCCGCACGGAAAAGATTCTGCATCATGGGATCATAGAAAGAGTAGTTTGCCATCACTTCGCCGAGACCTTTGCATCCGGCTTCTTTGTATTGTTCCAGATGCAGTTCCAGGGGAGCGTGAGGAGTGTTGTTGATCGCCCGCGGGTCAACGTTGCAGAAGGGAATGAATCTTCCGGGATAGCGTTCTGCCGCTTCCAGAATATCTTCATTGCTTTGGATTGCATTACATTCCGGACTGACGACAGGAAGGAGCACGCCTTTTTCCACATTATATTTATCATAGAAACGGAGCAGTGTTTCCGGCATTGCCCAGCGGCGTTTTACGGTTCCATAAACAGGTTGTCTGCGGTAGGCATGTGCGTGAATATCAACAAACATTTTTATCTCCTTTTTCTGATTATAACCCAATGGTTTGTTAAAAATAAAATAGTGCAGTATTTTCAAAAATCAAGTTAGCTGTACAAAAAAATCCCTTTTTTTACATTTTAAGACTTGAAATATTTTGTTGATGCGCTATATTCAATTAAACCAATGGGTTAATATTCAAACATAAAAAGGAGTGAAAAATGGGAAAACTTGCTTTGTACGGCGGAACACCGGTTATTCAAAAAGAAGAATTGCCGGAAAATTTATTTCATTGGCCCATCGTGAATGATGCTATGCGAAAAGCTCAGGCAGATGTACTGGAAACCGGTAATATGTCCGGAACGGATATCTCCCGCAAATTTGAAGAGAAATTTGCGGAATGGCACGGCTGCAAGTACGCTTTAGCTCATTGCAATGGAACCGCTTCTCTGCTTGCAGCTATGTATGGGATCGGACTTGGTCCCGGTGATGAAGTGATTTGTCCCTCCATCACCTACTGGGCAAGTTGTACTGCCGCAATGGGGCTTGGTGCAACTGTTGTCTTTTGCGATATCAATGAAAAGGATCTTCAGATCGATCCTGCCAGTTTTGAAGCTCATATCACGCCCCGGACAAAGGCGGTTGTCGTTGTTCATTACATGGCACATCCGGCAGATATGGATGCAATCATGGCAATTGCCCGGAAACACGGGATCAAGGTCATCGAAGATGTCTCCCACGCTCAGGGCGGACACTACAAAGGCAAGATGCTTGGAACATTCGGAGATGTCGCCGGGATGTCTCTTATGAGCGGAAAATCCTTTGCCATCGGGGAGGGCGGCATGCTGCTCACCAATGATTTGGAAATCTACCGCAGAGCGATCCGGTTCGGTCACTATGACCGGATCAGTCAGGTCTACTCTCCGGAAGAGTTCAAAGCAACCAATGTTATCCCCTTCGGTGGGCACAAATTCCGGATGCATCAGGTTTCTTCAGCAATCGGATTGGAACAGCTGAAAAAATATGAAGATGAAATTGCAGTCATTGACAAAGCAATGAAATATTTCTGGAACGGAGTCAAAGATGTGAAAGGCATCCGGATGATCTATCCCGAAGATCCCGGCAGTGACAAATCCGGCTGGTATGCAAGTCGTTTCGGCTATGATCCAGAGGCGTTCGACGGCGTGGATAATATCACCTTCTCCAAAGCATTGGACAAAGAAGCTCCCGGTTTCACCGCCTGCTGCAACTTCCCGCTGCACAAATCTTCCGTTTATTACAGTGTAGATATTTTCGGACATGGTTCTCCGACAGCCTCACATTTTCTGCCGCCGGGCACTGATCCGGAAGCTCTTACCGGAGAGTTGCCTGTCGCCTCAACAATTAATTCCAGATTGCTGGGCGAACCTCCGTTCAAACACTTCTATCCGGAATTGCTCGACCGCTATATTGAAGCCGTTCACAAAGTGGCAGAAAACTACAAAGAACTTCTGGTAGAGAAGAAAGAAGAACCTCAAACCGGAAATGTGGCTTTGACAAAACGGAAGTCATAAACAGGAAAAATCTGATTGCGGGATAAGATCACTTATCCCGCATTTTTTTTACTCTGATAAACTTCCATGTGGAATCCATTGTCACAGGAACAACAATATATTTTCCCTTTCTGTCTGTCGGAAGCTGCTGATTGTCACAATAGACCCCGACCGCTTCTTTGCTCCGGATCAGGAGCTTAACCTGATATGCAGGCTGCGGATCAGTGATCTGCTCTGTAACAAACAATGTCCGGAGAGAACCTTCCCGTCCGCCATGATTGAGCAGAACGCAGACAGAATCGCCGTTTTTATCGCAATAGGGCACCAACTCTACATTCCCGGATTTGCCATCCAAACGGAATGCAGGCGACGGAGTAAGTTTTTTCAAAAGCTCTTTTCCCCAGTCACGCTGTGCCGGAAGTGTTGAATCTGCATAATCTTCCAGCAGACCGCAATTCAGAAAATAAACTGACCCTTTTCCATAATGGTTGACGGTCAGAATCGGGATATCACAAACCTCCGGCGAAGATGCGTTATAATAGGGATAAGGAGTATCTTTCAATTCTTTTGCATAATCCTGCGGGTATCCGTTCAGAAGCGTTGCAGCTCCTGATAATTCCAAATCCAATAGCCTGCCGCGAACCAAAGTTCTCTCACCTTTGACTTCACCGGGAAGATAAATACAGGTGTGGTAAGAAGGTTCCGCAGCTTTTATGCCGTAATATGCCGGGAGTGAACCATCCTTCAAAACCGGAAGTTTGCCGCTGAACAGAACTTTTCCGCCCTTACGAACAAACTCTTCCAGCAAGGCATTGCTTTTCTCTGAAAGAGCTTCTGCACCGGAAACAATGACAAATTTATCTTTCGTCAAATTATTTTGCAAAGCAAACTCAGGAACTGTCTGGAAAGAAAAACCGCTGTCAAGCAGAAAACAGAAAGCACCCAGCATCGGTCCATAAAAATCTGTCTTCTGACCCGGTCGACTGAACTTACTTTTTTCAAAACCGCTTCTGTAACATTCCGGATAGACAAGCAGAAAATCGGAACTGCGGGAGAACTGATCAGGTAGAGCTTTGTTGAATTGCTTCCAGACTTTGCTGATTTTTTTCATTGCTTCAGCAGAGCCGTCTGCCAATCTGGCATCCGGATGCATTCTGTCTCCGACACAGAACCTCTGACGGTGTGCAAAGATTGCAGCACACTTGTACTGAAGCGTCTTATCGTTCAAATCACAACGGTCGCCCCAGCCCCGGGCAAAGCGTTCGATAAAAATATCCCCGCCGTGTTTGAGGGTGGAAAGATAACTGGAATAAAGAGAAACCCAGGGGTAAAATGCCGGGGGATCGCAGGAGACGATTCCATCTTCGATTCCGGGCATGGCAAAGGGAAAGTTCGGTCCGCCGATATGATTGAAAATGATCTCTGCATCAGGATACTTTTCAAAAATCGCATTTCTGAGTTCATTCATAAATGCTGCGGAACGGTTATACTGCCACCGTCCATAAATTTCCCAATCCGGATTGTCATCACCGGGCAGGGGCAGGGGACGTTTTGTCTCTTTTTCAAACGCCGCTTTACACTTGGGACAGCAACAGTACCCGAACGCATTCATAGTATCAAGGAAGAGTCCGTCAATATGATATTTTTCAAACATCTCAAGCAGAACCGGCAAGGCATACTGATGAAAGAATTCACCGAAAACACAAATATTGGCAAAGTGATCGGCGGTGACCAGATACTTGCCCGGACTGCTTTCCTGAAGCCAATCCGGATGTTTTCGCCCCATTTCGCCATCCATGCCAAGGTTAAAGTAAGCAAAAGCTCTCATTCCGTTCCGGTGGAGTTCTGCGGTGATTTCTCCTGTCAGATCGATTTTTGTCTGTGGATGTTCGATCCCGTATTCTGTCG
>SUVT01000038.1 GCA_015061845.1 Lentisphaerota bacterium | reverse complement strand
TGCAAGATTCCTCAGGTCTGTTGCGGATTCAGAACCATCAAAAACCACCAGAGCCGAGTCATAGCCACGAGATTTGTAATATTCGAGGTTTGTCCTGAGAGTAGAAAAACCTGCAGCATTTTTCCATCCTGTTTCTGGATCGGTTTTGTCCGGGCGATACGGTAATCTCTGCCGACTTTCCGGATCACGCCGGACTCCCGCAGTTTTTCTATGATGCGGAACGCTGTTTTCAGGGAGATATTTTTCCGGACAACCAGTTCCCGGGTCGTCAAAAAGCGGTCATCCGGCTGACCGAATGCGCCAGCCTGCAATTCTGAATAGATCTCTTCAAGGATCTTTTCTGATTTCGTCAGAGCCACTTTGTTATACCTTTTGTTGTATAAACTTATTTATATCATACACTAATATAACTTAACAAACCTCATTGTCAAGATAGAAATTGAACTTTTATCACAAAAATTCTGAAAATTACAGCATTTTATACTACTTTTTGTTATACTTCACTATATTTTTTTCAAAAAAGGAGAGAAAAGATATCTGAAAATACCGTTTCTCTCAAGTCGATGATTTAAAATCTGTTGATAAAACTATTTTTTAATCAGTTTCAAAACACTGCAAAGAGGATCCGGAGACTGCGCGGGGAAACCATACAGGTAAATCCCTTTGCCCCGCCGTTCCAGTTTGATGACAGTATCGCTGTTCATTAGTTCCACACGTTCGATCTCTGTCTTCAAGAACGGGATATTCATACTTTCATCGGGCCAGTTCTGCAAAAGACAATAAACAGCCTCATCATTTTCAGAAACAACACAGAACTCATTGCCTGAGTGACCATTTATATCAGAGGAAACAGTTGTGGCACCGGTCTGGTAAGCTGCTTCCTGATTGCGATTAAGCCAGGCACCAAGCTCCTCTACGATTTTTCTCTGCCAATCTGGAATTACACCATTGGCATCCGGGCCCACATTCAGAAGAAGATTCTGACCGCCGGCAATCGTTTTCAACACCATCTGCATAACCTCCGGAACAGTTTTTCGGAGGGTTTCATTTTTGAAATAGCCCCAGTGGGAGTTATCATTATTACCCAGCGTGAAACATGCTTCACAGCACCGTTTGTCTGTACCGGACCCCATAACACCTTCCGGCGTTGCGAAATCTTCCGGTGTACCGGAACGGTTGTTGATCAGAATATCCGGCTGCAAAGAACGGACCATTGCATTCAACTGTTCTGATTTCCAAAACCTTGCAACATCTTCTGTTGTATCTGTCGGAGTAGAGGGATAACACCAGCCGCCATCGTACCAGAGAATATCGATTTTGCCGTAATTGGACATCAATTCCCGAACTTGAGCATATGTCAAATCTCTCATTGCGGCAGCCTGTTCAGCAGAATCAGACTCTTTGGGAATTCCGAACCGCCAGTCTCCCAGAGAATAATAAAGTCCAACCCTGAGACCATATTTCCGGCATGCGGCGACATATTCTGCAACAAAATCACGATGACATGGGGCATTCATGCTGTTGAAGGGGTCAGCCTTGCTGTCAAACAAGGCAAAACCCTCATGATGGCATGTAGTCAGAATCATGTATTTCATCCCGTTTTCCACTGCAAATTTGCAAAGGGAATCCATGGAAAAGTTCTCCGGATTAAACCGGTCAGCCAACTTTGCATATTCATCTGCCGGAATCCGCTCCCGGTACATGACCCATTCGCCGCGCCCTAACACGGAATAGAGTCCCCAATGAACAAATAATCCGAATCTGGCATCGCGAAACCATTTTGTCTTACTCATTTTCTGAAAAGCCTTTCTTGAAAATACAACTTACTTTTTCTTTTCCGGCATCAGGTAAAGTTCCCCGAATCTGTCGGGAGCATGGAACCCGGCAAAAGTCGGGATCCAGCAGCCGAAAGCCTTGTTATTATTTGTCCGGAGTACATTGTAGTAAAGAATCTCACCCGGCTTGATTCCGTCAGGAACGATTTCTGAAAGTTTCAGTGCCATCAATACGTTCCAACTGTCCTTCTTCTTGATCTGGACAATTTTACCCGGTTCATTCCAGGGGCCTGTGAGCGTTTCAAGCCATTTACTACCGCTGACACCACCGATGGAGTCAACACCAAACATATAGTAGGGTTTTGCCTGCTGCTTTGCAAAATAGCTTTCCCAGTTATCGTTCTGCCAAATCGGATGTGTTGTAATCAGCTTTGAAGTGTCGGTTTTGTGCAGATAGGAAAGATACAGGTAGGTTCCGTCATGCGCAACGCGGACTTCCAGTTTTTCTTTAAGCGGTTCCGCTTTGAGTCCGCCGAAGAGTTTCAGAAAACCTGCCTTGTTCCAGTTGACACTTGTCGGATCGCCGGGTTTGGAAACGTTCAGATACGGCACATCAGCCTGCATCATGGATCCGGACATCTGAAGCGCGCGGTTCTGATAAGTTTTGAATCCTTTCTGCATATATTCCACGATTCCTTTTCCAAACAGAGCAACACGGGCCTTGTAAGGTTCTGTTGTTGCAAGTTTCTTTGCCTGAGCAAGATATACATCGATCTGTTTCATGACATCTTTTGTTGCAACCTGCCCCCAGGAGACGCCTTCAATAGAAGATTCTTTAGTGCGATACCTGGGATTGGTGAACCGTTCCTGTATCAGCATATACATTGCTTTCATGGGCTTTTCTGCTGGACCGTAATAGTTCTTGAAGAACTCATTGATGATATCTTCGCCCTTGAGATCTTTGTTCATGGAAAGTTTCATGTGAACATAAAGTTCCAGCTGGTCCATCAGGATAAACATTCTGTAATGGTGGGCGTAGGAAAGCTCCATGAAGGTCCCCTGTACATTTGCGGCGAGATATTCCCGGAAAAGGCCGTCAACTTTACTGGCAAAAAATCCAGGGAAGACACGGACATCCTGCTGTTTTCCCTTGAGAGATGGGAAACACCAATAGAGCCAGACATGTTTCTTGATCTGAGGCTGCTTTTTCGTCCATTCATCCATAAACATTCTGTCATTCTGCATGGATTCCGGAGAATAGACTCCGCGGGCGTGCAGACAAAGGATCACGCGGATGTTGTCTTCCAGTTTGAAGTCAGGCGGATAACAGAAATCATGATAAGCACCGCAGCCGATGATTTTGTCGGGGTGGGTTTTCCTGACTTCTTTTGCAACTCTGTTTACAAACTGGAAAATATAATTACTTGCTTTGTTATTACTGTATTTTCCTGCCCCTTTTGTAGCTTTCGGAAGAAGCCATTTCTGACATTTTTCGCATTTACACCAGGAGCCGTTATCCATGGGAAAAACAGGGAAGAGATCAAGTCCTTTGCTCTGCAATCCGGCAACACTGGGGTGTGCTTTCCCGTCAAAATAATCCCGGGCATCTTGAATGACCTGCTGAACAAATTCATCGTTGGTCAAACACATCTGCGGAGCTTTTCCGGTATAACCTTTTGCAAACCAATCTTTTTTATGCGGAAACCGTTTGTAGAAAGAGTAAAGAGAATGGTTGATATGAAGCGGTCTTCCGCCGATTCCCCAGCGGAGACGGAACAGGTTGAAATCTCTGGGATTCATTGCTTTTCCAGCCGGACCTTTGACTGTCTCCGCCATCAGATCCTGATTGAGATTGTAAAAAAGAGGATAGCGATATTCCAGCGTGGGTTTCCGGCGGATATCCATCTCTTTAACTGTCAAAGTCTTCTGCTTGACGATATGGGTTCCCAATTCTGTAGGAAGATACCATCTCACACCCAGTCGGTCAAGAAAATCATAAACAGCATAGCAGGACCCTCTTTTTTCCCAGAGACCGGGGAATGTATTTGCTTTCTGATAATCAAAGGAACGGTAATCTTCGGCATCGCATCCCAAAAGATAAATGTTGTTTCCTTTCACTCTGATCATATATTCTTCAACAGCAAAAGCCTTGTTCGCCGGAGTATATTTGCTTGCACCGACATAAATGTTTGTCTTTCCTGTCTGAGGAGCCGTCACGACCGGAAGAGCAGTTCCGGTGATTTTTTCAATATGAGCATTGAGTTCAGCTGCCGCAAACCGTGCGGAGCGTGTTGCTTTTTCTGCCAGAACGATTACTCCGGCGGGTTTGCCGTCTTTTACAAGATCCGCTGCAAATCCTGTAATGAATGTAAACAGGAGCAGCAAAACAGTTAATTTTTTCATAAAGGGTCCTTTCTGTATATTACTTTGTTATGCAAGTGACTTCAATGTCTTTGTATTCATTGCTATTCTGATTGATGAAGAATGAGTTCAGCTGAACGCCTTTCAAATCTACGTTGTGATAAATCAGGGGCTGCTGACCTTCACAGTGGAAAGAGAGCATCTTCCTTTCATGATCATAGGTCATGGAACAGTTGATCCACTGTGTTAAAGTCTTTTTCGGGAAAAGATTGTATGGTCTTGTGGAACGGAACTTTTTATTATCCCCACCCTCCTTTCTCCAATAAATGAAATTTGGAGCTTGAGCATCGGTAGTATATCCGCGCAGAGCCACACCGCTGTCGCGTCCCCGCCAGAACCCGCTGCCGTCAAGAGCAGCCGGCTGAAGTCTGGAAGTCAATCCCATTTCGATCAGAGTTGTTCTGCTTTTGGGATTCTGGCGCATGGTGATCTTTAATGTAATGCTTTTCAAGTTATCATTCACAAGAATCGGCTTTGCCAGCGGATGAGTCAGCACCATGTGTGATTTTCCCCCTTGCAGAATGAATTCTCCGTTCTTCTCAACGACCTTGGAGAAACGCAACTTGCTCTTTGGTTTTGATAGAGGCGTTCCCTGATAATAGCTGTTATGAGTATCATACCAACCTTTCAGATCTCTGTCTTTTTTGAAATCGCTTTTGAATAATGTTTGTTCTGCTGCAGAAAGAAACACTGCGGCACAGAATACGGTTGTTGTAAAGAGTTTTTTCATTTCGGTATCCTTTCATATGTTGTTACATGTGAGAAAATTCATTGTCCTTCGGTGCGTAACGCTGCCAGAAATAAGAGCTTTCCATATTGGATGTTGAAGTCCCGAGGAGAGTATTCGGAACAGTATTCTGTTTTTTCATTTCAGCATGACCATCCCAGAAAGAGTAGTTGGCTGCATCATTATTTCCATGCCGGAACTGCCGCTGCCATACCGGCTCGGGAACTTCATGAGAAATAGCATAAGATCCATAACTGCCCTTTGCCCCCTGACTGTTCAGCTTACTGTCACCAGTTGCAGCACAGCGGGCTGGTGATACTATGCGGGTTGTACGTCCGCAGTAATTTATTGCCCTTGCATTTACATTCACCCCATAGGTGTGAACCAGCTGTCCTGTGAGTTTCTGAGTCGCCAGAACAAGATCATTCATTGCCTGCGATGAAAGAGAAGGACACAGCCAGAATTTATTCTTGATATTTACCTCCGGCAACATCTGCGGATAAATTTTCGCGAAGTCATTGACCCAGTAAGAGTTAAAACTTAATGCACCGGAAGAGGTTCTGTGCGGTCCGATCGTATAACCTCCGGGAACCCAGGCATTGTTATCATCGGTATAAACCATGACTGCACTGTTATATTGTTTTACATTACTCAAACATGAAGTAGTCCGTCCCTTCTCCCGGGATGAATTTAACGCCGGCAGCAGCATCCCGGCAAGAATTGCGATGATGGCAATTACAACAAGCAACTCAATCAAGGTAAAAACTTTTTTGTTTGTGGAACACATCTTAAACCTGCCTTTCTTCTTTGAATTTTTTATTTGAAAATATCATTTTTCCGGTTATATTATATACCTGAACTTAAAGAAAGTAAATGTAAAAAACTTAATAAAAAATGTATAAAAGCACCAAAAGAAAATTGCAAAAAAAAGCCATATACAACTGGCAGCAGGATATGGATAAATTCATTGTGTTTCCTCTTTCCTGGGGATTTTTCAATGTAGAGGAATGGTCTCTGGTACAACAGTTCCGCCCATACTGGACACTTTACTGGCATCCTTTTCCGGGAGCAATTCTCTCTGTGAACGGCACAGATTTTGAACCTGACCCGGAAACGATTTATCTATTCCCGCCTTATACCAAATATTCAGGTAAATACTATCAATCATTTATTCAGTTCGCAGTTCATTTTCTGGCAGAATCACCATTTGACCGGGTCGTAAATAAAATGCTGAAAATTCCGGCTGAAAATATTTCAAAATCAATAATGAAACTGGATCACCCGAAAAACAAACTGCATAATTCTATCATTCTGGAACAAATTATCCTGAGTACTCTCAGTAAAATTCCTACAGAAGCATTTGAATCTGTACAGAAAGTCATTGATTCAAGAATCTGCGATGCATTGAATTTCATCGACAGGAATCCGGGTATGAATCATACGATCAAAAGCCTCTGCAAAATGACCAATATGTCAGAAAATAATTTTCACCGTCATTTTGTCGCAGGAACCGGAATCACGCCAAAACAGTATATCATAAAACGTAAAATGGAATATACAAGAATGCTCCTGGTAAAAACAGAAAAAAGTATTGATGAAATTGCTTTGGAGACAGGATTTGTTGACCGTTATCATTTCTCGAAAATGTTTAAAAAATATTTCTCTTATCCTCCGGCTTCATTCAGAAAAAGAGTCTCTTCCCATTCCAACTGAAGCATAAAAAATAGCTCTGTTCCCAATAAAGGTTGTTACTTGAGGAAGGGAAAAAGCCCTTTTTAGGAAAGGGCCTTTTTCCCCTCCTCAAACTCCACCCCTTTTTTCCAAACCTTTTTGCGGCATTCCGATTTTTACGATGTAAAAATCGAAATGCCATCTTAAAGTTAAAATAGCAGAAGGATTTACCAACCTGTATGGGGAACAGCGCTTAAAGAATCATCTGATAATCAAAACAAAAATTTGTATTTTAGCGGAACTGTGCTATATTGGTCTTCTGATGAGTTCAGTTAGCTAACCGGGAGAAAAAAATGAAGATCACGCAGGATTTCCATATTCATACTCACTGTTCCTGCGACAGTGCAAATTCCTCTATCGACGAAATCGTAAAAGGATGTCAGGCTGCCGGAATCAAAGAGTTCGGGATCTCTGATCACCTCCATACAAAATTCAATATGCCCGATTTGGAAATCGCACGGAAAGAGTTTCTGGAATATGGTCCTGTCCCCGGATTCCATTTCGGGATCGAAGTTACTTGCGCAACTCAGTGGGAATGCGAAAAAATCGCAAAACGCGACTTTGCCTCCTGTTTCACCTGCGAAGTCAACGGAAAGCCGTTTCAGACAATGACACCCATTGACGGGATCATGTATGGCGGACCCGCAAACGGGCCCCTGATGATCGACTTGACAAAAGAAGATATGGACCGTCTGGGCATTGAATATGTGATCGGCGGCGTTCACAAGCCGAATTACACCGAACAGACCATTCCCACCATGATCGACGATTATTTCAATCAAAGCTGCTTTCTCCTGAATCATGAACTGGTGAATATCCTTGCCCATCCGTGGGAAGGATTGGGCTTCTGGAGCGGATACAGCATCGTCACGCACGATATTGCAGATTACCGCTTTGATGCCTTTTCAAAAATCCCTCAGGAGTATTGGGATGAATTGGCACACCTGCTGGTTTCCAATCACAAACTTGCGGAACTGAACCGCTGCAATATCTGCAACAAACGCGGTGACGGGATCATTGCCAGAACAACATTGGAAAAGATGGCTGAATGGAGAGAAAAAGGGGTAAAATTCACTTTTGGCAGCGACCTTCATAAAGGCGGCTATCCGCTCAGTGGAGAATCAAGCATCAGCGAATGTGAAAAGATTCTGGAAAAATACGGTTTTACAGATGATGACTTTGCCCAACCGTTTTGAGGCATGCAAAATCAATTCATCAAATAAAAGAAAAGAGCGTTCAGCACCAAGCCGTGACGAATCTCTCCGGATGCGATCATCGACCGTATTTCATCCACGGTAAACTCTTTTGTTTCAATACATTCCGTGTCTTCAAGAAGAGGTTCGGAAACTTTTTTAACATTGTCGATCATAACAGTAAAGCAGAGATTTCCCTGAATTGCGGGGTTTGGAGAGACTTTGCCGATGATCCGGGCATTTTCCCCGGCATAACCGGTCTCTTCCATCAACTCTCTTGCGGCAGCATGTTCCGGAGAAGGATCTGACGGATCGATGCAGCCGCCAGGGATCTCCACTTCTTCCTGCATGGTTCCCGGACGGAACTGGCGGATCAACAGAATTTTTCCCTCTTCTGTCCGGGCGATCACGTTCACCCAGTTCCAGGAGGAAAGCGTTATAAAATCGATTTCTGTATCTGTTCTGAGACATTTGAATTTCTCAGAACAGACAGCAAAGATTTTTGTCCGGAAAATCTCTTTTTTCCGTTCAACTGATTTCCATTGATCCGCAGAGCTCACAGATTACTCCATTTCCACATAATGTTCCTGGATCTTCGGGGTACGCATTGCGATATTGGCAAGGTGGTCACCCAATTTCTCCAGTTCCCAGAGCATTTCAACAAAGATCACGTTGGTCTCAACAGCACACTTACCGGCATCACGGCGTTTGACGTGTTCGTTTTCATACTGACGTGCCAACTGGTTGATTTCACGTTCTTTTTCAAGGGCTTCGCTGGAGACTTCGATCTCGGTGTCGCCATCGGTTGCAACGGGAAGTTCCAGTTCTTCTTCATCGATATCCGCCATCAGTTCAGAAAGATCTTTCTTGCGGGTATAATTCTTCTCATACTTCTTCGCAAGTTTATTGATCTTCCGTTCACTTTCCAACGCATCGTGAACATTTCCCTTATCGGAAGATGAGGCAAGAGCGAGTGTCACGCTGTGCGCCTGGGAATCCAGAACAGTCCAGAGCTTGTTCAAGTCATGGATCGCAACGTCTGAAAGTTTCCGTCCGGTCTTGTTAAGACGCTTGGTCAGTTTCAGGATGTTATCGGTATGGTCCGCAATGCGTTCGGCATCGTTGGTACAGTGCATGAGCAGCGGAATGATCGCAGACTGGTGGTGCGTCAGAGGACGGCGTGTGATGCGGACAAGATAGTTGGTAAGTTCCGCCTGCAATTCGTCGATCTTCTCTTCCTGTTCATTGAGTTTTTCAATGGATTCCTGATCGATCTCGCCTTTCATAAAGTGCTGATTGACTGCCTGATCCACCATTTTCCAGGAATCCTGGACCATGCTGCGCAGCACGTTGACCACCTGTTCAATAGCAATGGACGGTGTTTTCAGCAGGTGAGGTTCCAATCTCTGGATCTTGACAGGCTCCCGCAGCGGCAGGATCTTTTCGCACAGCTTTGTAAAGAGTCCGGCAAAAGGAGTCAGCAGAAGCACGGCAAAGATATTGAAGAATGTGTGCGCCATAGCGATATTCCGTTCGATGTTCTGCGGATGTGCCGCAAAAGCATTTCCCGGAGTGATCCAGTTGATGAAGTAAAGGAAGCAGGGCTGATTGGCAGGTCCATAGGGAATATAGAACAGCACAAACATGATCAATGCACCGATCACGTTGAACAGCATGTGTGCCAGAGCAGCCTGTTTTGCAACCCGGTTCGCTGTCAATGCCGCAAGAAACGCGGTAATCGTAGTTCCGATATTTGTTCCGAGAAGAAGCGGTACTGCGGTATAGAAATTGATCAATCCCCCGGCAGAAAGGGCAATGATAATACCGATTGCAGCAGAACTTGACTGGATCACAAAAGTTGCAATGGCACCAATCAGAATTGTTCCGAGGACAGCTCCGACAGGCATAAATCCGCCCGGAGCAGGCGCACAGTCAAAGGAACGGAACAGGTTCACGAAAGAGGGGAATTCTCCAAGAAGTTTCATTTCGCTGCTCATCAGATTCATACCGAAAAAGAGCAAACCGAACCCGAGAATTGTTTCCCCCCAACCTTTGATGATCCGCTTCTTGGCAAGCATCACAAGGAAACCGACCGCAACGGCAGGCAATGCAACAGCTGCAAGATCAAAGGCAACCAGCTGGCCGGTAACAGTCGTACCGATGTTCGCCCCGAAAATCAACCCGATGGACTGGCGGAGTGTCAGCAGACCGGCATTGATAAAACCGATCACCATAACCGTTGTAGCACTGGAGGACTGGATGATCGCCGTCACAACGGTTCCAGCCAGAACAGCCACAGTAGTTCGCTTGGAGAAAAACTGAAGGATCTTCTTCATATTTTCCCCGGCGATCTTCAGGAGACCATCTCCCATCAGTTTCATACCGAAAAGGAAGAATGCCAAACCGCCGATAAGAGTAAGGATCACAGAAGTCCGGTCGATCCCGAGCTGCTTGACCTTCTGGGTTCTGATAAAGTATTTATTATCAGGATCAGCCACTTCCACCCCGACGGTGTAAACTCCGGTCGTTTTCCCGAGTTTGACCTCAGAAGAAGCAACCCCTTTTTCATTGGTTTTCACCATCTTGGAATCAACAGACGCCGTATTTTTCCGCTCCGGGCTGTCTGTAACAAAAAAGTAAACCGGAACTCCGACGGCAGGAGAACCATCATCTTTTACCAGAGTAATGGCGACAGGGTTGTTCAGTTTTTCTCCGGCAAGTCCTTCCTGTTCACCGCCTTCAAGTTTTGCTCCGACAACGAAACGGAGAACCTGTTTGACTTTGGAACCTTCCGGAATGATGGTAAGATATTTATCTCCAATACTATTTCCGGCTTTGACTTTGAAAGAAACGACCCCGCCTGCATCACTGGTGAGTTTTGCGTCTGTGACCGTCAATCCGGGTCCGGGAATGACTTCCACTTTTTTTCCGGCGACAGGCTCCGGTTTGGATTCTCCGCCGAAAACACTTTTTCCCGGCGGGCTGAGCAGCTCTACAATAATTTCCTTACTGAACTCTTCCCCAGGCAATGCCAACTGATTTTCCCCCTGAACAACTTTCAGAGAAGCTACATTTGTACTTTTGTTCTTCTCACCGCATGCCGTAGTGAAAAGAAGCAGTCCCGCGAAACAGACTGATAAAATGATGCGGGGCACTTGATTCATAGAGCTTTTTTCCTTTCTTTGTTAAAACTCATATTTTTTTCGCATACACCGAATTCGGGTATTGCTTTTTCAACAGAGATGCAAAACGTGTCCAGCGTTTGTCTTTCAACGCTTTCAAAAGAACTGTCGCCTTGTAAAGGACTTCCGGTCTGCGGGGATGATCGGTCACAAGAAAACATGCCTGAAGATATTCCCGGACAGCCTTTTTTTTATCTTTCCGGAAAAGTGCGATATCCCCTTTCCGTTCAAAAGCCAAAAATACAACAGAATCATCATCCGAAACCAACAGAGATTCTGCCATAACTGCTGCAGCTTCGTAATCTTTGATTTTGATGAGAAGATCGATATAAAGCTGCTTTGCGGTGATTTCATCTTTTTTCACATACGGATCAGTCGAAGTGATAAATCTGATACGCTCCAACTGTTTCAAAGCCTCTTCCACCCTGCCCAATTTATCCAGAGTTTTTGCCCATCCGGTGATACAATAGATTCCCCACCCGAGATTTTTATATTTTTCATATTCGATCTGGTACAACTTTTCTGCCTTGACAAAGTTTCTGTCTGCAAAGACTTTATCGGCAGCCTTGATTTCCGGAGGCATCGGAACTCTTGCGTAATCAAAAGAAAACGCTGGAGCGGTCCAGCGTTTTCCATTTAACGTATAACTGACAGATCCATCCGCATTGGCTGTGAGGTTCTGAACAGTAACGGGCTTTTTTTCTCCGGTAAGTTTTACGATCTGCTGCGCATCCGCAGCAAAAAATATTGTCAGAACAAATACGGTCAGGATCAGTTTTGTCATCGTTTCACCTTCAGCAATTGGTTATCATCCGGAGCGCACGGATCAGAGAGCCGTTCACATCGATCTTCTTCCGTTCACGCACTGCCATCGGGATCGGCACATGGGTAAAGGATTCGTTCCAGTGACCGACAACCATATCCGTACAGCCTGCCATTGCCGCATGAACTGCGTTCTGTCCGAGCAGCAGACAGAAGACGGCATCAGTTCCATTGGCAGGGATCCCGCGGATGGTGTAAGTCGGATCGAAATATTTGATCGTGGCTTCTACACCGACCTTTCTGGAATATTCTTTGATCTTGTCTTTCAGGAACAAACCGATATTCTGGTGAAGCACGTTTCCGGACTTGTCTTTTTCACGATTTCCCTGAATCAGCTCCTGTCCGGCACCTTCGGCAACGATCACAACTGCGTGATGTCTCCGCTGAAGCCGGTCAAAAAGTTTGGGCAGGAATGCATCTTCGCCCTCTTCCAGATTGAATTTCACTTCGGGGATCAGACAGAAATTGGCGTGTGTATTTGCCAAAGCAGCGTAAGCGGCAATAAATCCGGAATCGCGTCCCATCACATGGATCAAGCCGACTCCGTTGTAAGCCCCTTTTGCCTCATTATGAGCAACTGTGATGATCGGGTTCGTTGCATAGACAGCCGTTTCAAAACCGAATGTCTTATCCATACAGGAAATATCATTGTCAATGGTCTTCGGCACACCAACGATACTGATATTCAGCTGATGTTTTTTGGCTGCGACAGCAAGATCATGCGCCGCCCGGAGCGTTCCATCCCCGCCGATACAGAACAACAGATTGATGTCCATCCGGACCAGTGTTTCCAACATGACTTCCGTATCCTGAGCCCCGCGAGAGGAGGCAAGGATCGTACCGCCGCTCTCATGAATATCATCCACCGTGGTTTCATCCAGGATCAGCGGCTCATGTCCGCAAGCCGGATTCAGACCGGCATAACCGTAACGGATCCCGTAAACAACAGGCACATGGTACTGACGTTTCAGTGTGAGGGTAATACTTTTGATCACGTCATTGAGACCGGGGCAGAGACCGCCGGCTGTCAGGATGGCAGCTTTGCTCCATGCGGGATCGTGATAGATTTTTTCCCGGGGACCGGCCTTTTCCATTGCGAAGACCTTGTTATGCTCCATAAAACGTTCTTTCATGATGGAAAAATCACGGTCATACAGAATTTTTGCATCATCCGGGATAAAATTTGCTTTTTTCAGGGGAGAAGAAAACTTTCTTTCTCCCAAATGCTCAACCTGAAAAATATCGGGTTCTGCCAATGGTCCGTTATACATATATCAATCCTCTTTCTTCTTGAAGTTGGTTTTTCTTTTACAAAAAGTTGCACTCGGCGTTCCGGTCTTGAGCTGTTCTCTCAAAAGATCAGCGGGGAACCGTTTCATTTCCGGATCGGTGATCTCAACATTCAAAGCCAGTGCGATATCTTTTTTAGACATGAATCTCCACTGTCCGGGTTTCAGAAGTCCACGTTTCAAGTTTCCGATCACAACACGTTCCAGACGGTTCACTTCGTTTCCGAGATACTCTACCATACGGCGGATCTCCCGGTTTTTCCCTTCCATGAGAACAATCAGATATTTCCGGGGGCCGGTCTGGTAAATATCTTCAGCATGAAGAGTTTCCCCTTCATGAGTGATCCCGCTGCACATCTGTTTCAGCTCCGCAGCTGTAAAGGGGTGTTCCACGGAAATCGCATAGGTCTTGAACACACCGTTGCCGGGATGAGTGATCCGGTCAGCAAATTCTCCATCATTGGTGAACAGGATCAAACCTTCGCTGTCTTTATCCAGACGTCCGCAGGAGAAGAGGCGCAGATCCTGTTTCAGGTTGATCAGATCAAGCGCACGTTTTTTTGCATGGGGATCGTTATTGGTGCAGACGTAGCCGCGGGGTTTGTTCAGCATGATATAGACATGGGTCGGAAGTTTGTTGACCGGTTTTCCGTTCAGACAAACCTTATCTTTCATCGTAACTATGGTCGCCGGATTGGTCTGAACCACTCCGTTTACTGTTACGCATCCATTTTTAATAAGTTCAGCAGACTTTCTGCGGGGAGCTGCTCCGCAAACAGAAAGACGCTTTGTCAGGTTCATTTCCTGCATACTTGATTGTTTTTGAGCCATTTTTCAACGGTCCTTTCTCTATCATTGAATAACTGTTTGTCGTTTCCAGTCGGCACGGACTTTTTCCCGGAATCCTTCATCTTCCAGGAACCGGATGGATGCCGCTGCCGTGATTGCGGATGCCCGCATGGTATTTTCAAAGGCATAATCTGTTGCCGCATCTTCCCGGAATTCAGGAGTATGAAGCGGATGATCCGCCCCTTTCGTGATATCGTAAAGATAATTTGCCCCCGGGACTTCAACAGAGACATCACCGAAATCGGAAGATGCACGTCCTTCTGTTCCGTTTCCACGGAAGATTTCTTCGCCGAACATCTCTTTCCAGAGATCACCATACAGAGCGTTCAACGGGGCATTGAATACGGAAGGTTCATAAATTGCAACGGTCTCTTCTTCCGCTGTTGTTCCCGTTGCCTCTGCTGCTGCAAGAACCATCTTGTGAAACCGTTCCCGCATCTCTTCGGCACTCTTCAATTCCGGCGCACGGAGATTCCAGAACATTTCTGATTTTTCGGGAATGATATTGACTGCAGAACCGCCATCGGTGAAGATCCCGTGGATCCGGGAACGTTCCGGCAGCTGCTGTCGCCACATTGCAACGGAATTATAAAGCAGAACTGCCGCATCAAGCGCATTCAAACCATCTTCCGGTCTGGATGCCGCATGTGATGCCTTGCCTTTGAATTTGACTCTGATTTTGAAGGAGGAGAGCCAGCCGGGATCGGTGGCTGTTCCGGCAAAGGGATGAAGCAGGAAACAGACATCATATCCTTTGAATGCGCCTCTTGCTCGAAGGATCGTTTTTCCTCCGTAAGTCTCTTCCGCCGGAGTTCCGATGAGAGTAAAAGTTGCCGGGATCTGATGTTTTTCAGCATATTCAGCGGCGGCAAAAAATGCAGCCAGTCCGGAAACAGCGATCAGGTTATGTCCGCAGGCATGTCCCAAACCTGGAAGCGCATCATATTCACTGAGAAACAAAACAGACAATCCACCTCCGCGAACTTTCTTTGTTGCCTTGAATGCTGTGTCCATCTCTTTGAAGTTACGTTCGACTGCAACTCCTTTTTCTTCCAGAAAGGTGATCAACAGTTGAGAGGACTCTTTTTCGTGAAATGCGACTTCCGGATTTGCATGAATGGCGGAGGAGATCCGGGCAAGATCTCCCTGAACAGATTCTATATATTGCGTGAATTCACTCATAGCTGTCTGGTTCTCCAAAGTCGTAAAAGCAAGTGGATACGGTGGTAATTTACACCATCTTTCCATTTTTTCCAGTGGAGACACTGTTTTTTTTGAAAAAAACGCCCTCTTTTTCTATCTCCGGAAACTCAGGTCATTGATACCCGAAAAGAATGAATGTTTTCCGGACTGCGGACTGTCAGCGGATTACTCTCTGGAGTTCAGGCATTTCCAGCAGCCCGAACGGCACAGTCGTCCGTTCCGGGGAAACATAAAGTTTATACTGGTACGGACCTGTCCGGACTGGATATGCTTCGCCATGATAGAATGGCCCCATAGCGTTGCGGCGGTGTCCGAAAACACAAATCTCCAACCGGCATTTCCCGGGGATCATCAACTCATACGGCGGAGTATAAAGCAGCTGCATCTCTCCGGAATCTACTCTGACACCCAGCATCGTGCCGCGCCACAGCCGGAATTTCAGAAGCAGCTGTTCCTCTGATTCATCCACATCAAAAAAGTAACTGATATTCCCGGCATAATTGCAGAGGTTCTGTGACCGCAAATCTCCGCAGTTCACCCTTTCAGGCAATGCGGTGATCGTTGTCTCATCACGCACTCCGAAGTCTCCGGAGATAAAAATCGTTTCCAGTCCCCGCTGCCCGCAGTTGTATGACGAACGCAGCAGCAGTTTGTTTGTCCCTGCCCGGAACAGGTCCCGGGAGAACGGAACGCCCTGCAGGACATCTTCCATCCAGAAACTGTCAGGAATATTGTTGATCCGGGTTCCATTCAGTTCAATTTCATAAAGTTCGGGATGTTCCATCAGGATCCGGCAATCATTCACCGGAACAGTATCACAGGAAAAGGTGTACTCCAACTCAATATCAAGCTCCGGATATTGTTTTTCCGGATCATTCATCCACGGCTGAACCATCAAGCCGCCCCGGGGCGGTTCGCCCAGTCTTGCCCGGAGCTCATCGTCCAACAGAAGAATATATCTGTTATCGCAAAAGTTTTCTCCGTTTATCCGGCAGGAGGCGTGATCAAGCACGAGTTTATTCTCTTCCGGCAAGCTGTAGGGGATATTCTGATCCGGAAGAAACTGCAACGTTTCTGTATTCAACAATTCCGGACGTTTTGCGAGGGGGGCAACGATCTCATTGGTCACAATAAAAAAACGGGACCCGATGGCATCCAGCGAGGTTGTAAAGGTGAGCAAATCGCCCTTGCGTTCTGAATTGACAGGATATTTCTTTCCGCTTTGCAGATCAAGCTCATAAACAGCTCCGGCATCTTCCGGGATCCTCATGCCGATTCTGACTTCATCATATGCCGTTGAACGGTCTCTGACCAGCGGAGCGTTGCGGATATCTGTAATGAATTCCATTGAGGTGTTGACCACAAACAGGGACCAGGAACCATCGTCGAATCTGGAAAGATGGTACATCGTTTCCGGGATCTCTTTCTCTCCGGCATCTGTGATAGAGATACGGCGGTAGAATCTGCCAAGAACTCCGGCAGCATTTTCCGGAGTGACTTGCGTGAAATTACGGTACAGCTTTTCCGCCCGGTCTGACGGCATGGCATCCACAAATGCCGGAGCATCGCCGAGATAGAAAACTTTCCCGGGAATTTGTTCCAACAGATCAAGGGTCGTCGACCGGATCGTTTTCAGTGCCGGCAGCAGAACCATTCTGTAATCAGCGCACCCGACTTTCAACTCTCCGGACTCAACTTTTCCAATGCGGGAGATGATCTCTTCGTCCCCGAAGTCAAAATCAAGGTTTTCACGGAGCAGAAGATTGGTCAGATCTGTAAAATCTCTGTCCAACTGTAAAATTCTTGGAGAGTCGAACCCATCCAGCACTTTACAGCCGGGTTTGACCTTGCGTCCTCCGCTGTCAGCCGGATTTTTGATCATAACGCCCCAGAGTGATTCAATGGGGTGGATCACCAGAAGATCCCGGACTTCCTCCCCTCCGGAAAGAAGGGCACTCAGACGGGCAAAGTAATCTTCGATGACTTTATATTCCCGGAACCAGGGGGAATGACTGGAAATACTTGCCGGATAATCCCGTTTCCCTTCTGCCTCCATGGAGTACCAGATCAGGTGATGACACCTGCGGTTGATACCGAGAGCAAACTGCCAGTCTGCCAATGCTTTGTGTCCGGACAGAGGAAAATCCCATCCGGTGCAGGCGTAAGTTTCCGTCAGACGTTCCCGTTTCCCGAACTGCCGGGCACTGGAAACACACTGCTTGACAGCATTGAAGACATTCCAGTGTTCTGTCAGCACATCAACTGCAGGCAGCTGCATGTGTTCATAAAAACGCATTGCACTTCCGATGTAAAGGGTTTGCGTTGACAACAGATCTTCTCCCAGAAGATGTCCGGTAAAGATCATGTTGTTTGCGGCGCACCACTTGCCGATCGTTCCGCTGAATGCTTCGGAAAAGAGAGCCGACAGCAAATCAAAATAATCGTGTCTGGCACGGGAAACTTCCAATTCGATATCAAAGAAAAGTTCCGGAAGATGTTCGAGCAGATCATAACCGTACCGTTCTTTAAATTTTTCCGGAAGATCATCGGTCCACGACATCCGGTCGGAGGCATCTCCGTGAATATAACAGGGTTCATCAGAAAAGATCCCGGGGACACTTTTTCCGAATTTATCGCCGCACTCTTTTTTGTAGACCTCATGAGTGACTTCAATGAATTTTTCCACAGCGGCAGGATTGAGGGTGTCCAGATATGTCTCTCCGTTATACCAGGAGGAACGTGCCATATATTCCCGGTAGAAAGAATAGAGTGTCATTCCCTCCGGCGGGAGTTCATTTTCCTGAAGAAGCATCTTTGCTTCCAGCTTTGCACCGTTTGTTTTCAGAGCAAAACGGGCAATGAGCTTTGTATTTTCCGGGATGGAAGCCCCCGGACAGAATTTCAGATGTCTTGCCTTGAATCTGTCATCCGCAGTAACGAAACCTCCTGCAGCACCGCTTGGCCAGCGATCCTCATCATAAAGCCAGGCATCCATGTTCAGTTTTTCCGCTTCATCAATACAACTGTGAATACATTCAAACCATTTTTTCCCCAGGTAGGGAGTTCTCAAGCCGGTACGGGAGTGCATAAAAAAGCCGCCGAACCCCATCTGTTTCATTTCCCTGATCTGCTGCCGGAGTTTTTCCGGCTCCAATGCTGCGTTCCAAGCCCAGAATGGAGTTCCTCTGAACTGATTCCCCGGATTATCGAATTGCTGTAATGATTTTTTCATGATTTATCTGCAGGTAACTGAAACCGCCCTTTCCTGTTTTCTATACTTGGAAATATATAAATAAATGGCAAAAATATCAAGGATGAATTTTTATTTTTTCAAAAAAAAACAGAAGAGGTAATTTCAAAAGTCCGGCAAAATTTGGCTGAAAAAAGATTGTTGATGAGTTGGAAATGGTAGTTCGAGCGTGGCTACCATCCTCCTTCGCTGAAGCTATGGAGGACAAGCCGAAAACGCTCCATTTGCAGATCGCAACAAGAATTTTCTGCCATTTTTGAAGACTTTTGAAATTGCCTCAGAAAATATTTTTTTGTTTTCTGGTGTCAGAATGTTATTTTTCATTTCTCTAAAGAAGGCAACAACAATAACAACAAAACAGGAGATAACAATCATGAAAAACGAAATCAACACACCGAAAAATGCCGACATTGGCAACAACGCAACAATCAGATCAAAAACCTCTTCAAGCTATTTTTTCAAAAACAGCAGAATCGCCAAAATGTTTGTCATTGGAAGTCTTTTTTCCATGTTGACAGTTGGTTTTGCAAATGAACCGGAAAATGTTTCTCTGTCTGAAAAGATCAAAAAGATTCAAATCGAGGCTGAAAAAGGAAATCCTGAGTCAATGGCTATACTTGGCTGCAATTACGAAAGCGGAAAAGGTGTTAAAAAAGATATGAAAAAAGCAGTTGAACTGTACCGTCAAGCTGCCGAACAGGGTAATGCCTTGGGGAAAGCCTTTCTCGGATCCGCCTATGAGCGAGGTATTGTTGTTAAAAAAGATGAGAAAAAAGCAATTGAACTGTACCGTCAAGCGGCCGAACAGGGTAATACCTTTGGGAAAGTCTTTCTCGGATCCGCCTATGAGCGAGGTATTGTTGTTAAAAAAGATGAGAAAAAAGCAATTGAACTGTACCGTCAAGCGGCCGAACAGGGTAATGCCGTGGGACAAAACAACTATGGCAGATGCTTTGCTCTTGGGCTTGGTGTCAATAAAGACCAGACGAAAGCTGCTTATTGGTATCTGAAAGCTGCCCAACAGGATTTTGTGATTGCACAAATGAATATTGCAAACTGCTATGCAACAGGAGCCGGTGTCAAACAGGATTTTAAAAAATCCACAAAGTGGATACGGAAAGCTGCTGAAAACAATAATGCATCAGCTCAATACGCTCTTGGATACGCCTACGAAGAAGGCGTTGGAGTAGATAAAAATCTTGAAAAAGCTGTTCATTGGTATATTAAAGCTGCCCAACAGAATAATTCCAATGCATATTACAGAATAGGAACATTGTTCGCAGATAGAGAAGCGTTCTCAGATGCAGCAAATTGGTGGAAAGAAGCAGCATCAAGAGGACATATAGAAGCTATGTATAAACTTGGGATCTGCTTCCAGTTTGGTTATGGAGTCAGCAAAAATCAGAATGAAGCGATCAAGTTCTATCGTGCAGCAGCTGCAAAAGGTTATAAGAAAGCAGAAGAACGGCTGAAAGAACTTAATGCCGCAAAATAATAAAAGCAGAAAATTCTGACGCAGAACAGCAGTCAGAAAGAAATCCGACGGGAGAACCGGGGCAACGGAGTGATACAGCTCTCCCCCTCAGGTTCTCCCGGATATTTTTTGTCCACACGGCATTACAGAAAATATAAAAATATCATCGTCTTCATTTGAAAATCATAGGATTCCGGTGTATATTTCCTCTTGATCCTATTGAACAACAAACCGTTACAAGGAGTTAATAATGAACGATTGGATGGAACGCTGCCACAAGTACACTTTTGTGGATGGAAAATCCGGTTTCCAAATCAACTTTGCCGGAATGAAATTTCAGGACCCCGCAATCATCGAAATGTCTGCACGCTTTGAAAGCGTTCATGCAGAAATGCAGAAAATCGAAATGGGAGAGATCAAGAACCCCGATGAAAATCGCAAGGTCACTCATTTCACTGACAGATCCGTTTATACCGGTTCCGCAGAATTTCAGGCAGTAGAAGACTTCGCTCAGGCGGTCCGCACCGGTGCAATCAAAGGTTCCACCGGCAAGAAGTTTGAAGCAGCTTATATCAACGGTATCGGCGGTTCCGCTCTCGGACCCCAGCTCCTCCAGATGGCTGTCAACGGTCCCTACTGGAACGAAAAAAGCGATGCCGCAAGAAATGGGAATCTTAAAATCTATTTCCTTGACAACACCGACACCGCAGGTCTTGCTGATGCGCTGGAAGTCACGGATCTCGAAACAACTCTCGTGATCAACATCTCCAAATCCGGCGGCACCCAGGAAACCAAAAATAACATGAAAGCCTGCATGGATAAATATGCTGCTGCAGGTCTTGATTTTGCAAAACATGCCTGCGCCATCACCATGCGGAACAGCGAACTGGATAATCTCGCCCGCGGTGCAAACTGGCTCAAAGTCTTTGAAATGGCAGAATCCATCGGCGGACGTACCAGCGAAACAAGTATCGTAGGACACCTCCCCGCAGCTCTCGCAGGAATCGATTTCAAAGCCCTGCTTGACGGTGCATGCCACATGGATGCCCTCACCAGAAATCCCATCCTCACTAACAACCCGGCTTACATGCTCTCCGCTGTCTGGTATATCGCAGGAAACGGAAAAGGAAACCGGAACATGGTCATCGTTCCCTATTCCGACAGACTCGTTCTCATGTCCCGTTACCTCCAGCAGCTCGTCATGGAAAGTCTCGGAAAAGAAAAAGACCTCGACGGCAAAACTGTTCATCAGGGTTTGAACGTTTTCGGCAACAAGGGCGGTACCGATGCTCACGCTTTCATCCAGCAGCTCAATGACGGCAGAGATGACTTCTTTGTCACCTTCATCGAAATTCTGGAAGATGCCATGGGCGCACCCATTGCCAAGGGAATCGATATGGGAGATTACCTCCACGGCTTCATGACCGGTCTTTCCAATGCACTCCGCAACAAGGGCAGACAGGTCATCGAACTCCGTCTCAACAAAGTCGATGCCTTCAACCTCGGTATGCTCATTGCTCTTTATGAAAGAGCCGTTGCCGCTTACGCTGAACTCATTCACATCAATGCGTTCCACCAGCCCGGTGTTCAGGCTTACAAACTGGCAAGCCGCAGTGTGATCGATCTTCTGACCTCCTCCGAAGAGAAACTCGCTGCAAAAGTTCCCTTCTCCGGAACCTCCGCTGAATTCGTTCAGCTCCTGGGTCTTCCGGAAGAAAAGGAATATGAACTTGACGGTATTCTGGCAAAACTCGCAGCCAACCCCGGCAAACGTGTTCTTCCCTTCTCTATCGAACGGAACTGGAACAACGATAAAGGCTGGGTCTTCACCATTAAGTAAGGTGCATTATCATGAAACCTTCCGGTAAAAAAAATTGTCACAGCAGAGAAACTCTCCCTGTCAACGGCAGACCTTTTACCGAAAGGTTCATGAAAACCGCTCCACAAACTCGAAACTCTGTCCAGATCAACACGGATGCAATCGATGTATTCCCTGATCTGGAACAGGAGTATTCTATTCTCAAAGAACTCAGCGCAGGAGGGAACTCCACAGTTTCTTTGGCTGAGGATCGCTTTCTGAAACGGAAAGTTGCCCTGAAATCCCTGCGCTCCGATTATCTTTCCGATCCCGTCCGGAGACGTTCCTTTCTCCGGGAAGCTCAGCTCATGGCTCAACTGGAGCATCCATCTATTGTTCCGGTTTACGGAATCGCCCGGGATTCTTCCGGCGGACTGCATATCATCATGAAGCAGATCTGCGGGAAATCGTTACGGGAACACCTGAAAAATCTTCGGGAAGATCATACAAAAAAGAAATATTCCAGTGCAGAAGAACAAAAATCTCTGCATGACAGACTGGATCTGTTTATCCGTATTTGCGATGCAGTGGCATTTGCCCATTCAAAACGTGTTCTGCACGGTGATTTGAAACCGGGCAATATCATGATCGAACAAACCCATAATGTTTATATTATGGACTGGGGCAATGCTGAGATCATTTCAGAATCGCAGGTGGAGAGTGATTTGAAAGACACCATTTCCGGCACACCCGGATATCTCTCTCCTGAAGCAGTCCGGGGAGAAAATACCGACTTCCGTTCCGAGGTTTTTACGCTGGGGTTGATCCTCTTTGAGATGGTAACGCTTTTGAAAGCTGTTACCGGAAAAACCTCCCGGGAGATCCTGTTGAAGATCCGGGATGGAAAACACAATCCGATCCGGCACAGATCCGGAATACCGATTGCACCGGAATTGCGTAAGATCATCAAAAAGGCTTTGCAGCCGGAGCGGAAAAAACGGTATCAATCGGTGGCATCTTTTGCCGAAGCGCTCCGTAATTACCTGTCCTGTTTTTCCAACGAAACCATCTATCCGGAAAAACCGGATAGATCCTGAAAGCAGAAAAACTGTAAGATAACGGTTCTATTTCATAGAAAATATCATATTTTTCAGAAATGCGGGTTGATTTTTCTCAAAAAAATGATATCTTACAGGGATTGGTTTTTATCAATTGTGCCCGGGTAGCTCAGTGGATAGAGCAGCGGTTTCCTAAACCGTTGGTCGCAGGTTCAACTCCTGTTTCGGGCACCATTTTTATTTTTCGACCGTGTAGGCAATATTTGAAAGGGAGTCCGTTAATGAGTAAAACTATCTGTCCGTTCTGCAATAAAGTTTTTGAAGGATTGGACCAATCATACGAAGGTGCAAAAGTCGAATGCATGAGCTGTGGGGGAAAGTTTATTGCAAGACTGATCGATGATAATATTCCTGTCGTTACAGCTATGCCTGCAAACCCGCCCGAAGAAGAACAGGAAGAAAATAACGTCATTGTAGATCATCCTTCTATTATCATCACCTGTCCGCACTGCTGGCGGCATATTGATTTCCGGGAAATCAACTATATCTCCAGACACCTGGATCTTCTGGGAGACCCGGTACTGGGAGAAGATGCACAGCGCAGATTTCTGCCTGAAAAATTCTCTTCCAAAGGTCTTGCCATCGATGCTTACGGTTACGAATGTCCTGAAATGGCGTGTCCCCACTGCCACTTGAAAATCCCCGGAGCATTGTTTGAACTTCCCATGTCTTTTTTCTCCATTGTTGGAATGCCCTCTTGCGGAAAGTCCTACTTCCTTACCGTTATGCTCTGGCAGATCCGGAAAAGTCTGGCAAACTTCTTTGAATTCAACCTTAATGATACAGATGCAACATTTAATTCAGTTGTCAATAACTATGAGTCTATTCTGTTCCTGAACAACAAGCCGCAGGAACCGGTTGCACTTCCCAAAACGGAACTGCATGGCACAGGCTATTCCAACCAGATCCTTCTGGATGGTGTCAGCATTGACTTGCCGAGACCTTTTGTTTTTTCACTTTCCCCCAGACCATCCCATCCGCAATATGAAACAAATCTGAAAGAGCTGGAACGGAACATCATTCTGTATGATAATGCCGGGGAACATTTTGAACCGGGCAGGGAAAACCCGAACAATCTTGCCACTCAGCATCTTGCATATTCCGATGGAATCATGTTCCTGTACGATCCTCTGAGAGATGCCCGGATGCAATCCATCTGCTCTCCCTCAGACCCGCAGTTCCAGCAGGAATCCAAAAACCAGCTTGCACTCTTCTATGAAATGGCGGAACGGATCAGAAAGTTTACCGGTCTGTCGATTTCGGAAAAATATGAACAGCCGCTGATCATGGTGATCGCCAAATTTGATGCCATCAAAGATTCTCTTGACTTTACGATCAGCAATGATGATTTTCTTTCCTATGATGAAGAGACCTTTGAATATGCAATCGACCTCGGAGCTATCACAAATATATCCTTCCTGATGCGGAAAAAGTTACTGGAAATCGCTCCGGAACTTGTCGGGGCTGCTGAATCTTTCTCCAAACACGTCTACTTTGTCCCTGTCAGTGCATTCGGCTGCGCTCCGTCCAACATCTCACAGAACGACCAGGATGATCAGAAAATCCTGGGGATCCGTCCGGCAGACATCAAACCGATCTGGGCAGAAGTCCCATTCCTTCTGCAGTTGCATCTGCATGGATTGCTGGCAGGAAAAGTCACCGAGCCGGAAGGAACAGAAGAGATCACACAATATAAATTTATTCAGGATGTCGTTCTCTTCTCCATCCCGGGTGAAAAGAAACGTTATGAGTTGCCGCAGAACTATTGGGGCAGATATATTTACAGCACTGTAAATAAAAAATACTACCGGGTTCCGTGCAAAGACGGTGTTACGGTGAACGAGAAGGTAAAAGCTGCTAATTCTGTACAATTTGACAAAGATTTCTGGGAAGAATAATCGGGAGATCATACGATGGCTTTTGAACTGGTTTATACATCCGCGCCCTCCGGAATCAAAACCGGAGCAACAGGCTTTTGTGTAGTTGCATGTACCCGGGGAATGGGACCAAGATTGATTTCGGTACTGGAAGGACTCACTGCTTACAAGCCCGTTTACCCTCATTATCATGCAAACGCATGGGATAACCCCGTCTCCTGTTCTCACTACATTGCAAATATCAACGGAGCTATCACTCATATTCTGAGCCGGACCTGTTTCAATGGAGTTGACCACACACAGAGATCCAATAAGCTGGCATCCTTTCTGACACTGAATATTCAGGAAGCGGAAACAGCAGCCGGAGGTCCCGCATCACTGTTCCTGATCCCGGATATGTTTAAGGATGCCTCATGGAAAATTGAACCGGAAATGTTCCCGGCAGCAAAAGCTGTCCCCCGGACATCTGCGGCATGCAGAAAATGTACTTTGTGGGAAACACTTACCGGAGATGCAGGTTGGGGCGGAGTTCTTGCCGAACGTTATGTGCAGAACCCGCAGCAGCCGGTTTATATCGTCTTTGACCCCCTGAAACATAAAAACATGATCGAACTCCTGAATGAATCTCTTGCACTTCTCCCTCAGGAACTCAAATGGCAGGTGACGTTCAGTTCTTATTTTTCAACACTTCCCGCAGGAATGACCTGCACATGGCGATGCTGTACGCCCGATGCCGATTGTCTGGTTTCTGCCCGGAGAACCCCCGGTACTCTCATCATTGACCTGACTCAACCGCTTCCGGCTGCCCCCGATGGGGAATATACAGATATTGCAAGAACCGGTGTCAAAAAAGAGAAGGTTCAAAATATTTCTACGATCAAAAATGTGGATGATGCTCCTCTGAAAAAAATCGCTGTTGCAAGAGAACCGGAAGTAAAACCGGATCTGAAAATTCAATATCAGGATTATATGCCGGATCCACCGACTCATTACCGCAGAAAAAAAACAAAAAAACAACAAGAACAGTCACGGATCTTCGACTATATCAAACTGGGAGCCTCTATCGCATTCCTCGTTGGTTTCATTGTTTTCCTGGTCGTTTATTTTGTAAATTCAAACAGTAAAGGCTCTGAAAAAAAGAAGAAAGAGGATAAGCTTGAATCTATTGCAACTCCTGATAACAAGCAGGAAAAAGCTCCTGAAAAGCAGGAAGACAGTGTAAAAGTTCCGCCGAAAGAAGAGAAAAAGGAAAAAACTCAGGAGAAAAAAGAAGCGGAGGAAAAACCAAAGGAAGTAAAAGAAGCGGAGAAAAAGGCTCAGGAAGAAGCGGAAAAAAAGGCTCAGGAAGAAGCGGAGAAAAAGGCTCAGGAAGAAGCTGAAAAAAAAGCAAAGGAAGAACTCAAAAAGAAGAAAGAAAAAAATCAGAAACGTCTTGAAGCTTTCCGGAAACAGCTTGATAATGCAAAGAAAAATTTATCTGCAGCCAAAACTCAACTGGCTATAGTTGATAAATTAAAATTTCCAGATGCTGAGGATGTTAAAAAATTTGAGGATTTGAGAATCAAATGCCCCATGCTGGAGATTCCGAAGCTGAAATCTGAAGAGCTTGCTGATAAATTGACAAAATTGAAAACAGAAGCTGAGAAGTACGAACAGGAAAAGAAGTCTCTTAGTGTCCAATTGGAAAAACTTCAGGAAAAAACCAGAGCTTACGCATGGCTGGAAGGTCTGAAATTATTCGGATCGGAAAAAGAAGCCCGCTTTTATGTCGGCAAGGGGATCAATAAAGACGATATCAAATTTTTCCAGGGAGGAGAAGAGGCTGGCCAGGGTTCTCTCGGGATCATGGACAACAAAGGGAATACTAAAACTTATATTGAAGCCTCTATTCAGATGGTTTGCTTAAAGTCAAGCCGATTTTGAAATATTTTGGTAATTTTTATCAAATTCTTTATCGGCTATGACCATTCCCCGGAGAATCAATAACATCTTTCTCATCACAGCACAACGAGCCT
>SUVT01000037.1 GCA_015061845.1 Lentisphaerota bacterium | reverse complement strand
CGGAAAAATGAATCAATAGCAAAGGAGCAGACCGCTCTTGCCCGGAAAAATGAATCAATAGCAAAGGAGCAGACCGCTCTTGCCCGGAAAAATGAATCAATAGCAAAGGAGCAGACCGCTCTTGCAAAGCAGTCTTTTGTATTCCTGAGTGATATTTTCAAAACTGCAGATCCCATGGAATTCGGCAGTAAAGATATGAAAGTTCTGGATGCAATCAATAAAAGGCTTCCGGAAATTGAAAAATTGAAAGATTGGCGGCTGAAGGCTTTCGTTGCAACTGAAGTCGGCGCTATCCTTGATAATTTGGGAAACAGCAACAAATCTTTAGAACTTTTACAACAAGCCATTGCATTATACGGAAAAAATAACTCTAACTCAGAAGAAGCAGCTTCCGCATACAATAATATCGGTGTTGCATATGATAACAGGGGCGATTATAAGAACGCTTTGATTTATATGAAGAAGGGGTTGGAGATGAGAAAACAGCTCCTGCCGGAAAATCATTCTGATATTGCCACAAGTTATAATAATATTGCCGGAGTGTATGGCAAATTGGGAAATTTTGATGAGGCTTTGCGTTACTATGGAAAGTCCATGGAGATAAAACATAAGATCCTGCCGGAAAATCATAAATATATCCCAGCCGGTTATCACAATATTGCGACTGTTTATCTTAAAAAAGCTGATTATACAAATGCTTTGAAATATCATAAGATATCACTGAATGGATGGGAAAAAATCTACTCCGGCGACCATATTGATATCGCATTCTCTTATACCCTCGCAGGACAAATATACAGTGCTATGGGAAAGTATGATGAAACATTGAAATGTGATCAGAAATCTTTGGAAATAAGGAAGAAAGTTCTCCCCGCTCACCATCCTTACATCGCACGTGGAATTTCCAATATTGGTATGATCTGCCATATGAAGGGTGAGTACGAAAAAGCTTTGGAATATTTTCAGGAAGCTTTATCGGTTTATAGAAAAACATATTCTACAGATAATATAGATATTGCTGTCGTTTATAATGGCATGGGGATAACATATTCCAGTCTCAGAAAATTTGATAAAGCATTGAAATGTTTTCAGAAATCTCTGGCAGTTTATGAAAAACATTATCCGGCGGATCATCTGGAATTCTCCAGAGCGTTCATCAATATCGGTCGGGCGTATTCCGGACAGAGAAAATATCAGGAAGCGTTGAAATATTTTCAGAAAGCTCTCGATATTTTGAAAAAAACACATAAAGGAGATCATCCGGATATTGCAATTCTGTATAATAATTTTGGTTCAACATACTTGTTGTCCGGGAAATTCAAAGAAGCGCACCAATATATAAAAATGGCTTATGAGGTTTCATACAGACTTTTTGGTGAAAATCATCCGAATACAAAAGTCTTCAAGCAGAACCTGGATTTTGTAAAACTCTATTTGAAGTAACGAAAGATTGATCCAATCTTCTTCGATAACAGTAAAATTTATAAGAAAAAGCTGTCCTGATAAACTCAGAACAGCTTTCATCTTTTTTATTGAAGCTCGCACCGATTACTCAGGGAGCATTCCCGGTTCCAGTCCCAGCGGAAGTGCTGCCGGACGTTCACAGGTGGTTTCCAGAATAACTTCTTTACCGAGTTCGCTGGACTTGTCAAAGGCAAGCATGACTTCAAGAACATGGTTTGCCAGTTCGCCGTTTGCACGGTGGGGACGTCCGCTGTGAAGGGCGTTTGCCATATCCGCAGCACCGATGGAACGGCTGTTTTCGGTGTAGCCGTGGGTTAGCGGAACTTCCTTCCAGCTTTCATAGCCGGGCTTGAAGACCCGTACCGGACCGCCGAACGTGTTGGGGTCGGGAACCTGCAGAGAACCTTCCGTACCGTAAATCTCAATGGGGCAATGTCCGTGCATGTAGCAGTCAAAGCTGGCGATCATGGTGATCACTGCACCGCATTTGAACTTGATAATCCCGGTCTGGTGTGTGTTCACATTGACAGGGTATTTGTCAAAAGGCTTATACTTGTCTTTGTATTCGTCTGCAACTTCTGCGCCGTAGGTGCGTGTTTCAAAACCTTTGGTCGTGACAGCCGTAACGCTTTCCGCAGGACCGAGCATGTTCACGAGTGCGGTGATGTAGTAAGGACCCAAATCCAGCATGGGACCTGCACCGTAATCGTAGAAGAAAGGTGCCTGGGGCCACTTTTCCGGACCTCTGCCGAGAACCATTGCCGTACCGGAAAGAGGTTTCCCGATCCAGCCGTCATCGATCAGTTTCCGGGCAGTCTGCTGTCCGCCGCCGAGGAATGTATCGGGAGCGCAGCCGACACGCAGCCCTTTTTCCTTTGCCAGAGCCATGACTTTTGCTGCATCCGCTGCATCCACGCCGAAGGGTTTTTCGGAGTAGGCATGTTTTCCGGCGTTGAGAGTATCCATTGCGATTTTGGAGTGAACGCGCGGCGGTGTAAGGTTGAGCACGATCTCAATATCTTCTCTGGCGAGAAGCTCTTCATTGGTCATGTTCGGCACGCCGTAAAGTTCAGTTTTCTTTGCGGCGCGTTCCGGAATGATATCGGCGCAGGCAACGACTTCGATCACATTGAATTTCTTTGCAGCCTGAAAATAGGTGTCAGAGATCATTCCGCAGCCGATGATACCGACTTTTGTGCGTTTCATTATTTATTTCCTTCTGCAAGTCCGTTGCCGGTCATGAATTTATAGCTTTCTTCGATTGCCTGCCACATTTCAACATTGCAGTAGTCAAGTTCAACGATGATCGCTTCAGCGGAAGCAGGTGCATTTGCAACCAGATCCTTGATAGGAAGATCACCCTGTCCGAGGGGCATCAGCTCAACTTTGCGGTCAAGGATTCCATTGACCATCTTATCGCCGCTGACATTCTGCTTGACAAAACCGTCTTTCATGTGCATGGAGATGGTGTCGTCTGCGAAGATCTTGAGCATATCCACCGGGTTTTCGGTTCCGCGGTTGGTGGACCAGAAGCAGTCGATCTGATATTTCAGGTTCGGGCAGAGTTCTTTGTAGATCTCATATTTGATTCTGCCATCGAGTCTCTGGAATTCAAAATCGTGGTTGTGCTGGAACAGTGTGAATCCGTTTGCAGCAAGGATCTCCTGCATCTTGTTGGTGTTTTCAGCGGTGCGCTTGATGGCATCCATGCTTTCAAAATCGGTGACCCAGTAACCGCAGACGATCTTGTTCAGACCGAGAGTGTGAGCTGTTTCCATGACTTCGCCGAGGACATGGGGATCTCTTGCCCAGGGTGTGTGGGATGAGACCATTTTGAGTCCGAGATCATCCAGAACTTTCTTGAATTCGCTGGGACGGACATTCCAGAGTCCGGCGGGTTCCACATACTTGTAGCCGATCTCAGCAACGCGTTTCAGAACGCTCACGAAATCATAACCTACTTTTTCACGGAGAGAGTAAAGTTGTACACCAATTGGTTTCATTTGAAGATTTCTCCTCTTTTTTTAGTTGACTTTTTATTAATGCGGTGTATGTTATCTTCTGTTAAGATAACACTGCATTTTGAAAATGCAATTGACGAAAACTATTTTCTTTTAACGGAAATTATAACATGCTTTCATCCTTAAAAAAAATGCATATGATCGGTTTTTTCCGGGCTCCTGCCAATGAAAAAATCAAACCCGGTAAAGCTCAGCCGAACATGGAATATCTGGAACTTGTTTCCGGCGGACATACCCTGTTTTCCGGGCCGGATGGAAAAAATACGCTTTATGGTCGCGGTTCTCTCTTCTGGCACAGGGAAGGGGAGCATACCATCCACCGCTATCATGGCGATGATCCTTATTCCTGTTATGTGTTCAAGTTCGAGGTGGAAAAGGGAAAACGCCCCTGTCCGCGCGTGACGATCCCGCAGCAGACAGAACGTTTGCTTGCATTTGCAGAGGATGCGTTCCGGCGTTACCATGCAGGCGAACAGAACAATCCTCTTTTCTGTGCAATGGTGTATTCCACTCTGCTGTGGTACGCCAAAGGTCCCCAGCGGAATCCCGGCGAACATTACCCGGATTCCCTGAAACTAGCCCTTGATTTCATGGAGAACCATCTTGACAGCAATTTGCACTTGGATGAAATTTCCGAGGTCGCGGGGATCAGCCAGCCGTACCTGTTTTCGATTTTCAAGCGTTATTTGAAAGTTTCGCCGCATCAATACTTATTGAGTTTGCGGATCTCCCGTGCCAAACAGCTTTTAGCGGCTGGGGAAGCAACGATCAAAGAAATTGCTTCCGACTGTGGTTTTGAATCTCTGGAAGTCTTCTACCGTCAATTCATGAAACAGGAAGGTTCCACCCCGGCAGCTTACCGGAAACGGTTCAGCCCGCTGGTTATGAATTGAAGCTTATTGATGGGGCATTTTTCCTGCAAAGAAAACGAGCGTTGGAAAACGTTGATTTTTCGCCATAGACGAGTTTTCCTGAGCGAAGCAGCTCTGAAACAGTCCGGCTGAAATGTCCGCTGTATGGTTTCATTTTCAATGCGGCGGCAATATAATCTCTGGTTTTCGGTCCGGACTTGAGAAGCTCAAGGATTTTTTCTGCCAGGGTTCCTTTTCTTCTTCTGCGGAAAACGGGAGCAATGCTTTCCCGTTCGATCAGACGGAACGGAAAATAGATATCGTAGACCTGTTCCCCTCTGCAGAGACCGGAAAGAAGATTTACTGCCGCCTCACTCAGTTGTGTATAGTCTATTGCCATTCCTGTAATTGGCGGATTGAAATAGGGCAGGACTTCTTTCTGTTCCCATCCCACTACACTGATTCGTTCCGGAACTTTCAATTTCAATTTTTCGATTAGAGTAAGAGTATTTCTGACCGCCCCTTCATCAACAGCAATCAGTGCCGTTACGCCATTGGATACCGCTTGTTTCAGCAATTCCATGTTTTTATCGACGGAATTCTCTTTCATCCCAAAAATGCAATATGATTCCGGATGCTGGATCCCTTTTGATTTCAAATACTGAAAAAATCCCAGATATCGTGTCCGCCGTTGTTCGATTTCCCTTTGATCCGGAGCCAACAAAAAGATTCTGCGGTGTCCCAGAGAGTATAACTTTTCCAATAGGATTTTCATAGATTTTTCACCGTCCATATTGACATGTGCCAGTAATCCATCCGGATTATAAAATGCCGGATTCGCATTGATTCTGACCAGCGGCAGCTGAAAATGTTCAAACCATTCAGCTGTCAATTCCGGTTCCCATGAGATACTGATTCCACCATCGATAACTCTGCTCAGCAACATTTCAAGATCGTTTTCCAGAACGATTTCCATGCGGATGTTCTGTTGATTGAGCACATAAACCAATGCATTGAGCAAGGCTGAAACATATCCATCCAAACGGAATCGCCATGGAGAGGGCAGAATCAAGGCAACTCGCTGGAGTTTCCCGTGCATCAAATGATAATTCAGTTTCCGTGCCTGTTCCACTACTTTCTGACGGAGAAATTCTGATACATGCGAATGATTATTCATCACCTTTGACACCGTTGATTGAGAACATCCGGCAGCTCGGGCAACATCAGTGGATGTAATTTTTTTCCCGGAACTCATATTTCTTTGCCTTTTATTATATTTGCCTTTTTTCGTATAAGATACATTTTCTTTTTTATTTTTCAATGTAAGATAAGGAAAATTATTTATTTTTATTCCTTATTTTTTATCACTGAAATATTGCATTTCAAATGGCTGGAATATATATTCAGTACAGAAAAAGAAATGATTCAACGGAAAGGGAAATGCTATGATCCGCATAGGAATGTTTCTTCTGCCGGAACCGGATCGCAGGTGGAATCTGGCTGCCCAGGCAGGCGTAACTTATGCGATTTGCAAGTTTGACCGGAAATACCGGGCTGATGATTTGGATTCGCTGGCTGCCGGAAAAAAGAGTTTTGCTGAAGCCGGATTTGAATTGGCAGCAATGGAAGGCGATCAGTTCGATATGTCCCGGATCAAACTCGGATTGCCGGGCCGAGATGACGATCTGGAAAAATATTGCCGTATGCTGGAAAATATGGGGAAGCTGGAAATTCCTGTACTCTGTTACAATTTTATGGCAGGCGTCGGCTGGTACCGGTCGAAAAACGATGTCCCTTGTCGCGGAGGGGCTTTGACAAGCCGATGGTCCCGGAGTGAAGTCCCGGAAGAACCTTTGAAATTCAGTCATGAAAAGCTCTGGGAGAATTACATTTATTTTCTGAATGCAGTCATGCCGACCGCAAAACGTGCCGGAGTACAACTGTGTCTGCATCCGGATGATCCGCCTGTCCCGGAATTAAAAGGTTATCCGCGTATTATTACCAATGCCGATGCTTACCGGAAGATGCTGAAACTGACAGAAAACGGTAATTCGGGGATCACGTTCTGTGCAGCCACGTTCCGGGCAATGGGGGAAGATGATCTTTCCCTCCTGCACGAATGGCAGGAGAAGATCCCTTTTGTTCACATGCGGGATAATCGACCGGATGCGGATGGTTTTACGGAAACATTTCATGATTGCGGACCTGCAAATCTGGTGGAACGGTTCCGGGTTTTAAGCGAGTTCAAACATGATGTTCTGGTACGTCCTGACCATGCACCCACCATGGATGGGGAAGATAATTCCGAACCGGGATATGCTGCATTTGGACGGATTATGGCAATCGAATATTTCAAAGGAATCCTTGATGCTCTCGAAATTGAATATAAATAATGAACCGGAGACAAACTTATGAAATCACCTGTATATCTGATACCCTTTTCTCACCTTGATCTGTTCTGGGCGGGAAATCGGGAAGAGTGTCTTACCCGCGGAATTGAAGTGATCCGTACCGCATTGCGTCTGCTCCGGAAATATCCGGAGTATCGTTTTTTGATCGAATCGGCAAACTTTTTGGAATTTTTCTGTGAAAGTTGCCCGGAGGATGTAGAAGATTTGAAGAAATTCGCTGCTGAAGGCCGCCTTGAAGCTGTTCCCATGCGGAGTATCGTTTACACCCATCTTCCATCCGGCGAAACCATGATCCGGAATTATTTGCGCGGACATCAGATCGTTCAGGAAAATCTCGGCGTTTGCGGAAAAATCGCAACGCTTTCCGATATCCCGGGGGTGACTCCGCAGTTACCGCAGATCGTTGCGAAATTCGGGTTCTCCGGCTTGTTTCTTTCCCATGGAACGCCGCCGCATACCGATTGCGTGGAATATATTGCCCTGGACGAGACAGCAATTCCAACTTATGCTCCGATCCATTACGGTAGAACACGGCACCTTTTTGCAGGATCTGAAAATTATGAAACCATGTGTGCGAATGAAGAAAAGGTGGAAGCTGAACTCGGCGGCGTTGAGTATCCGCAGCTTTGTCAATTCGGCGCTGACTTAATGGTTCTGAACGAAAATGTTCCGGAAAATTTTGCCCGTTGGAACCAAGATGGACACCGTCCGTTTTATTTTTCCACACTCACAGAATATTTCAGCAAACATTTCAAGGCAAAAGGAAATATTTCCGGAGAAATTCCTTCTTTATGGCCAAATGTGGAAAGTTCCTGGCCCGATCTCTGGCCTGCAGACCGTGAAGCAGAAGCAGCTCTTTTCAATGCAGAATATTTTTATGCACAAATGCCGCAAATCCGGAAGACAGAGATACTGAGAACCGCATGGGACTGGCTGTTGGATGCTATGGATCATAACCAGAACGGAATCGGCGGAGAGGTTGCCGATCAGGAAAAGAAAGCCTTGAAACAAGCTGCCCGGATGTGTGCAGAACGATTGGCTCGTGATGCCGCAGTCCGATTGGCTTCTGCTGTTGGAACACCACGCAAAGGCGCATTCCCCATTGTTCTCTTCAACCGTCTTTCCTGGAAACGGAAAGAACTTGTTCGGGCACGGACTTGTATTTACGGCAATTCCAATATGAAATCTCCCGGGCTTACAGAGAACAATTTCCGTCTGATTGATTCAAATGGAAAAGAACTGCCGTTCAGTCTGATCAAGCATCTTCAGGGGGCTGCGGATTCCATTGAAATTGAATTTACTGCTGAAGTTCCGGCGTTCGGAGCAGCATATTATTATCTGGAACAGGGCGAACCGGACACATTCAAAATCCCATTTGAAATCGAAGATCCGCGCATGGCAGAAAAAAATCGTCCGGATGGCTATGCAAATACTCCGATCAGAATAAAAAATGCGTACTGGAATCTGGAAATCGATCGTATCACCGGGGAACTGACAGTCTTTGGTTCTGATGGAAAAAAATATATCGAACATGCCGGGATCATTGGATTGGAAGAGCGGCGCGGGGATTATATTACCAGTATGGATCTGAGCGGACGGAAGTTCCCTGCCGCGATTAATTTTATTTCCCCGGTTCATGTTTCTCCCATTTCTTCGGAAATCGAACTTTCCGGAACGGTTTACGGTTTGGGTTTTTCCCAGAAGATCAAACTTCCGTCCGATTCTCCGCAAATTCAAATCTCCAATAAAATCCAGTGGAAAACCGGGAATTATGTCCGTCTTGAACAGACATTCCCATTTTCCGGAGAACATGACCGGGAAATCTGTTACGGCGTTCCGTTCGGAATGGTCAAATATCCGGAAACGATTTATAAAAACGGCTTGGATTTTGCTACGATTGTAACACCGGAACGGGGAAATGATCCGGATTCTCAGGTTCGGAAAATCAGGTTGGCATCTCTTTTTGTTTCGGCAAATGATCTGACCATTACAAGCGATCACCGGATGTGGGAGTTTGAGGATCATGAAATCCGGAATTGCATGGTACGCGGAATCGGCTGGTGCAGCGGTGCATATGAAGTTCTGGAGGATGGTTCCCGGAAATCCGTTCAGCGTCCGCCGGATGGGGAATATGTATGCAATTATGTAATAACGCCGGGAACGAATCCGAAAGCCGGCTGGGAAGCTGCTGCACCGCTTTATCCAGTAGGAATCGGTTATTCAAATCCGGATGCAGATGAACTGAAATTGCTTCAGCTTCCGGCAACGGATGGAACAAGTGTCATTGGCGGAAATGTGAAATTATCCGAGGATGGCACCGGAGTTATTGTCCGGTTGTTTGAATCGACAGGGAACTCTGCTGAGATACTGCTCCCTGATGGAAAATGGTATGAGACTGACATGCTGGAACGGAATCCGGTATCGGCTGAAAAAATATTAAGGTTCAACCCGTTTGAGATCAAAACGCTGTTCCGTTCATTTTTGTGATGTTTTTTAAATATTTTTTTGAAAAATTGCTTGATATTTTGGGAGATCGCATATATAGTACAACTACGAACAAAATAATACAAATTGTTGTGGAGAGTCTTTTCTTATGAAGTTAACAGCAAAGATCCCGAAAGGGAAACGGATTGTTTCTGAAATCAAGGAAAAAATAGAAACCGGCGTTTTGCAAGCAGGGGAACGCCTTTCTACTGTTCGTGAAATGACGAAAATTTTTGATACATCCCCCTCAGTTGTGCAGGGCGCGATGCAATCCCTGGTGAAAGATTCCTATATTGAATGTAAAGGTCATTCCGGTTATTATGTCCGGAAAATTGCATGCGATACAGGTGCGGAAGTTTCTCTCCCGGAAAAGACAAAACAAAATAATACAATTCCGTTTATTGTGATCCATCATAATGATTTGGTCTGGCGCAGAAATTATGATGAATATGACGAAATCCGCAGGGAACAGATCAAGCTGGAACTTGAGTTGAGCCGGAAAGATTCCAGTTTTACATTCGGGATCGAACAGTCCGCAGTGCTGGAACGTTATGTGGAACAGGAACCCGGCGATAAGGAATATATTCAGCAGTTGATCAATGAAGGAAGACTGGAACCCAGCGGAGCTTATTGTATTCAGGATTTGAACATGGTTTCCGGGGAAGCGATCCTCATGTGCCATCTTTACGGAAAGAAATATTACAAGGAAGTCTGGGGAAGCGATACCCGTGTCGCAAGTTTGACGGATGCCTTCGGATCCTGTTCCCAGATGCCGCAGATCCTTTCTCTGGCAGGCTTCCTTTATCTGATTCCCGGACGGCTGAATAACCGGAATTTGAAAGATCTTCCGTTCCCTTATGACGGCGTTTTCCGCTGGGTCGGACTGGATGGAACTCCGTTTATCGTCACATCCCGAGAGGGACGGTTTACCGGACACGGAATTTGGAACGATGTCGGGTTGGTTTGCCGTGACAAAAATACCCGTGTCACGGAAGATCTTGCCAATGCGCAGACGGATCCCGCAGATTTTCTGCTGATCTATACGACCGAAGAAGCCTTGATTACAAAGGATATCTCTAAAATCGTTGACATGCTGAATCGTAACGGAAAACGGAAAATCGCATTCCGGAATGCAGAATCATTTTTCGATGCTGCAGAAAAAGACAATGTTCCCCATGTTTACGGCGAATTCAACCCCGTATTTACCGGATGCTATGCAACCAGAATCAGCATAAAACACGATAACCGCAAAGCGGAAAACCAGCTTTTTGAATCTGAATTTCTTGATCTTTACCGTAAGGGAAAAGGAAAAGATTTCACACCTATCTGGAAACAGCTCTTCCTTGTCGGTTTCCATGATGCTATCTGCGGCTGTCACTCCGATCATGCAAACGAACAGATCCGGGAAAAACTGGATTTCGTTCTCAATGCGACCAGACCTTCCATGCCCGCCGCAAAAGTAACTGAATTTTCTGTTGTTGCAATGAATCAAAACACGGGGATCCAGCTTGCATCCTCCCCGATCCCGCCCGATGGGATCTCATCTCAGAAAGAGGGCGATTTTTATCTGTTTGAGTATGACGACGCATTTTCTGCCAAAACATTCCGTGCGGCGAAGAAGAAACCTGCTGCGGCAAAGAAATGTTCTGCGAAATTTGAAACGGATCATTACAGAGCGGATTTTTCAAACGGAATTGCACGGATCGAAAATAAAAACGGCAAGAATGTGTTCGGCGAGGATTTTGGAGAACTCGTCCTGCGTCCGGATTACGGGACCATGTGGCAGGAAAACTATCTTGGCGCAAGCATTGTCCGAAGGGAAGATACTGTCGAAAAACTGGTTTCCTGCGAAGAAGGAGCTGTTTTCTTCAAAGTCGTAACGGAAGGATATATCAAAGAAGGGCCGGCAGATGATGGAAATACCGGGAATCACTGGCCCGGATTTGAAAGCCTTTCGTTCCGGAAAGAGTATCTTTTCCCGAAACATGCGGATCACTTCAACATGAAACTTACCATTGATTTCCATGGCTGCAACACAAAAACAATGATCTGTTTTCCGACAACTGTTGACTGTCATACAGGGCATCCGGTCTATCAGGTTCCCTTTGGCTCCATGGAACGCAAACCTTACTATGAGATCCCCCATGAGGAAGTCGATACAGCGCAATATCTGCATCACAGCCGTGACTATGAATCCTGCAAAGGCGATTGGCCCGCATTGAACTGGGTCGATTACAGCGATTGGAACGGTGGTTTGACGGTTGCCAACAACGGAACGCCCGGACATGAACTCAAGAGCGGCAATATCATGGTTTCGCTTCTCCGCAGCGGGACGCAGATCCTTGACGGAAACCTGATGCCCGAAAAGGGCAGTTTTGAAAATGGTGTCCACGAATATGATTTTGCATTCCGTGCCCACGAGTCTCATGATATTTGCCGTGCGGAACAGTTGGGGCAGATGCTGAACCATCCGGCACGGGCAGTTGGAGAAAAACTTCCGGAAGGCGTTTTTCTTGCATTTTCAGAAGAAAATCTAGCAGTTTCCGCCATCAGAAGATGCGAAGAGGGAATTCTGATCCGTGTTTATGAAACTCTCGGACGTTACACAACTGCATCCGTCAGCGGTTCTCTGATACATAAGAAACAGATCTTCGGAGCGCAGGCAGATGGTTCTGATCTGGAAAAAGAAGATCCGGCGGAATTGTTTTTCAAGCCTTATGAAATCAGAACGTTTGTCTTGAAATAATCCCGAAAATATTACAGCAGGCTCTGTCCGCAATCAACATTCAGGATGGAGCCTGTCATGGAACGGTTGAACAACAGCATCCGGACGGCTTCTGCAAGATCTGACGCATCGACCGGACGTGCTAAAGGCAATGTCGAAAGTGTCTTTGCCATTTTCAAGTGTTCCAAGCCGACCGGAGGAAAAACCGGACCCGGACAGATGCCATTGACCCGCATCCGGGGCGCATATTGCCGCGCTGCAAGTTTTGTCGCTTCGGCAAGCATTTTCTTCGATAAAATATAACTGCAAGACTCCGCCTGAGTGGATGTGATCGCCTGATCCAGCATGTTCACTACGGAAATTTCCGGCAAAACGGAATGTTCCGCAAGGGCTTTCATCAAGGCAAAAGGGGAATGAAAATTTACATTGTATTGCAGCGTTGCCTGTTCGACCGTCTCGTTTGGCATCGTCACCCGACGAAAAACGGAGGCGTTGTTTACGATCCCTAACAGGTCATCCGGCAGAGATCTCACAAACTCCGGAATCCCTGCCGGGTTCGCAAGATCAAACTGCACGCAGGCATGACCGCAGGCAGAACCGCCGATTTCAGAAAACAGCTGTTCCGCCTCGGTATGAGAGGTTCCATAATGAATGATCACACGGGCACCGTTCCGGGCAAGGGTACGGACGATTTCCGCACCCACCCGTTTTGCGCCGCCTGTGACCAGTACCAATGGAGCTTCAATCGGCATAGATGATCTCCACACCATTGCCGCTCAAGTCATCTTCATCATAGATCTCTTCAACCATATCATGATTTTTCGCCGCCGGGATGGGCTGCGGGTTGACCAGAACGGTCTGTGTCGCATCGGGAGCATCCGGAGTTTTGGCAAGGAAGTCACGCAGGACTTCTTTCAACTCTTCATAGTCGGGATCTTCCTGTGCGCTCATGGGGAAAATGGGTAGACGTTTTTTCACATCTTTGACCAGACGTTTCAGGTTTTCTTCGCTTTCCGGAACGTCCATCTTGTTGGCGATGATAAGGGTGACACGCTTGGAGAGACCTTCGCTGTAAAGTTCCAGTTCCCGTTCGAGGGCATGAAGATCATCCACGGGATCGCGCCCGTCGGTGCCAGCCATATCCAGAACATAAACCAGCATGCGGGTGCGTTCCACATGGCGCAGGAACTCATGACCGAGCCCCACGTTTGCATGGGCTCCATCCACCAGACCGGGGATGTCAGCGACAGTCAATCTTGTGAAATCTTCATATTCCACCACGCCGACGACCGGCTGCAGGGTTGTGAAGGGGTAGGGGGCGATTTTCGGTTTTGCCCCGGAAATATCAGAGAGAATGGTGGATTTTCCCGCATTGGGATAGCCGACCAGACCCACATCTGCCACGATCTTCAGCTCCAGATAAACGTCCATCGGCGTGGTTTTTTCGCCGGGTTCGTGTTCTCTGGGAGCCTGATTTGTGGAGGTGGCAAAACGGCTGTTGCCGCGACCGCCTTTTCCGCCTTTTGCGACGATATACTCTTTCCCGTCTTCACAGACATCTGCCAGCAAATCGCCTGTTCCAGCCAGACGCACGATGGTTCCACGGGGAACTTTGATGTACAGAGTTTTTCCGTTCCGTCCGGTCATATCCTTGCTTTTTCCGTTGACTCCGTCATGCCCGATGAAACGGGTGTTCATGGTGAAGTCCATCAAATTGATTGCGCCGGGATCGACGACGAATGCGATATCGCCGCCGTTGCCGCCGTCGCCGCCGTTGGGACCGCCTTTAGGGACGAATGCTTCGCGGCGGAAACTGCATGCGCCGTTGCCGCCGTTTCCGGCTTTGATGGTAATTTCTGCTTTATCAACAAACATATTAAAAACCTTTCTGTGGGAGTAAAAATAGCATAAATTCAAAAAAAAACGGCACTCCGGGAACTAGATTTCCGGGGCGCCGCTTTGTTTCCGTAGAGCGGAAAGAACTTATGCTTCCACCGCAACAGGGACGACAGAAACGTCTTTGCGAGCGTTTTTGCCGAATTCGACAGTACCATCGACGAGAGCGAAGAGGGTGTAATCTCTTCCGCAGCCGACGTTCTTGCCGGGATGGATTCTGGTTCCGCGCTGACGGACGATGATGCTGCCAGCTGTAACAAAGCTTCCGCCGGATGCTTTCACACCGAGCATTTTCGGATTTGAGTCGCGACCGTTACGGCTGCTGGACTGACCTTTCTTATGTGCCATTTTAATGACTCCTTCTTATGTTTTATGATCTGTTGCTTTTTCCAAGTAAAATATCTGAATCAGTAATATGCCACAACTTTTCAATTTTTCAAGTTCTCTTTCTCTTTTTTTTCTCTTTTTTTCAAACTTTAACTGAAAAAAATGGAAAGCTGCCCGGTCTGATTTATTTTTTCTCCGCTTTGACCGTTTTGCCTGACGCATGAATCGTTTCTGATGGAAGAATGATTTCCGCTGAAACTCCTTCCGGGATCTTAAACTCAACAGAATAATTTTCTGCTGATCCTGTTATCTTCCCGGTCAGAAGTCCTTGCGGGAGCGGAAGGGAAAATTCTGCCTCTTCCAATAGAAATTCCGGCTTCAGACGGATCTTTTTCCAATTCGCTTCCAACTGCTTCAAGCCGGAAACAAGCTCCGGGAGATGGCTGATCGGATGGGCACTCCATGCGTGGGAACAGGAACATTCAGAACCCTTATCCGGGAATTTTTCCCAGACCGTCCCGGCTGGCAGCATCGGAGCCCATTTCGTCCGGATGTACGCAAGCGCGTCTTTCTGCAAGCCGTTGTCAAAGGCACAATCAAGCAGATAAGTTGCCCAGAACGATGAAGGCTGCGCACCGTCTGTCAGAGTTCCTTTCAAACAGGGCAGAATAACTTTCTGGATCATTGAATCCTTTGCCCCCGGGCGAAGACCCAGAAGAACAGCAAGCACCTGATCGTGAACCGATGCGCTGCCTGTCAGTTGTTTATGTTCATTCAGTTCCGGCAGAAACAATTGCTGTTCCGGATCAAAAAGCCATTTTTCCGCAATCTTTTTCTCTTGGGCGATTTTTGCTTCAAGAGCTGCAGCGTCCTCCAAAAAACCAGCAGCTTTCAGAAGAGAAAGATACTGTTCTTCCGCATAAATATACCATAAATTGATATAGGTCGGCACATTCCGTTTCGGGAGAGAACTCCAATCTTCAAAAAGCCAGCATCTGGGATCATAAAAGATCAAACCGTCAGAGTTCCTGTGATTTTCAAAATAGGCAAAAATTTTGTCGACTTTCTCTTTCAATGCCGGAAGATGATCAGTCTTACCAGTCTGAAACCACAAATCCCGCAGGGTGATGATCCAGGTCAGAGAGAAGTCCGGCAGAACCGGACCGCAGGCTTTGGTCGGAGCATTGGCATAGGTCAGCCCGAGATCATTTGTCTGTTCCGCAATGCTTTGGATTCCGGCGGCAAAAAGACGGGGATCGCCCGCAAGGAAAAATGTGTTTTTCGCCTGGATCCTGGCATCTCCCCACCACTGGGACTGCTCCCTCCACGGAGTATCGACATAGGCATCCATGGAGCAGACTTCCTGTGTGTGGATGGAGGCTTTATAGATTTGATTCAGAATATCATCAGAACAACTGAAACTTCCTTTTTTCTCAAGGGGATAAACGGTGGATCTCCATGCAAAACAAATGTCCAGCGGCTTTGTGGTTTCCCGGAAAATCATTGTGGCAAAACGGGCCCCCATGATCTGGAAAAGTTCAACTTTTCCCGGTTTCCCATTCAGATGAAGACGGCTTGCCAAAGCGACACAGCTGCCTTCTGCCGGGGTTTTATGGAACGGGATCTTTCCTTCTTCACTATACTGATTATAAAAAAGATCAACGATCGTGCCGGAATCATTTTCGCCGAACTCCATGACCGCAGAACCGGGGAGCCAGGTGTGCTTGCCGAGGTCGATCGTAACCATGGAAAACTTCCCTTTGCCACTTGCCGGAACGGTGAATTTCAGCGCATTTCCGTTCTGTTCAAAAGAAACCGGAGATTCGTCATAACAGATGGAATCAAGTTCATTTTTCAGGAAATGATATGCCGTATTCACAATGATTCCCGGAGCTTGCGGCGGAATTTCTGCACAGACCCCGATCCCGGAAGCAATGATTCCATCTGCCGGGATGAACTCTTCCCGCAGCATGGGGATCGTCCGGGGCGTGATATTTGTCCACGGAAGAACGCCCTGACATTTTTCCATACAGCAGACCCCGGGCATTTCCGGCGGGAGGGTGTAACCGGATTCCTCCGTGATCCATGAACGGTCGTCGAACCGCAGATCCAACTCTTCCATCCGTCCCATCTGGGAACTGAGTTGCGCGGTGTTGTGATTGTATGCCGTATTCCGGAAAACCTGCCAGTCAGACCCTCTGGAAATGATTTTGACTCCGTTATCCCATTCCGCTGAACAGAGCAGTCCGGCAGCATCTTTGTGACTGTAATAAAATGTGCTGTTGCCGGGATTATGGGCTTCGATGGAGATCCAGTTGTGTCCGGTTTTCAGATACGGCAGGAGATCCACAGTATCATAATGCCAGTTATTCTGCTGTCCGCGCATGGGACCGCGGCAGACATATTCTCCGTTGACATGCAGTTTGTATGCCTGATCAGCGGTGATGACAAAAGGGGCTGAAGAGGGCAGGACATCCTGTTCAAAATCGTACCTGAACCCTGCATAGGAGTTGTTCAGGTACAATGAGATTTTCGGCCAGATCCAGCAGGCATCCGGTAACATTTCGGTACAACTCATTCTTACGGAACCCTCTGATTAAAATTTACCGGACTTCTGAAGCTGTTTCTGCAGCTCGTCCGCATCATCGCCATAATAGAAGAGCTTTGTCTCATGAAGTGCGGAATCGTATTCAAAAACTCTCACATTCCGTGCAATGATCCGGTTTGCATAAACATCCAGAACCGTCGCTTTCCGGGGAAGAGTGATTTTCTTTTTGCCGGGAGTGCGGGCGTGCAGAACCACCAGATTGTCATTGGCTTCCATGGGGTCGCCGGATTCAGAGAAAATATGAACGCCGGATTCTTTCAGAACTTGAGAGAGAAACGGAAGCCCGAGCTGCCACGGTCCGGAAAAGAAGGAAAGGGAATTTCCGACTTTCCGTGAGGCAAGACCGACAGATCCATCCTCGTATCTTCCCAGAACTCGAAGCCGGGGATCTGTGACCGCAAAAACAGGCTTGACCCGTGTGGTCGGCGTTCCGTGATAAGATCCGTCAGCCAGAGTAACTGCGGGCATGATACTCTTTTCGATCTGCTTGAACTGGAACCCGGTAAGCTGGTTCATCGCCTTGACAGATGCGTTGTTCTGATACGCATAACCGGGAGCGTAAACCCAGAGAAGCGTGCATTTCTTCTGCTGAAGTTTTCTGACCGTCTCAAGAAAACGCTGATCATAGTTGAAGCAGTTCATGAAGACATAAACCTTATAGGGCTTTGCTGTTTCCAGAGCTTCTGCCAGAATGATATCCACCGGCGCACCGGTCCGCATGAAACGCCCCTGATTTCCAACATACATTTCATAGTTCGGGATATTCTTGACCATGTTTCTCTTTTCCACTGTGCCGTCTGCCCTGTAAAGCTGCTGGACATATCCGGACGGAGCAAAGGATTTTGAAACGGGCATGGAAACGATAGCTTTTTCACTGACAACGATTGCCACTTCCGCATTTCTGCGTAACTGTTTTGCTTCACAGAAATCTCCAAGAACTCTGCGGATTGCAATATCCCGTTCCAGAGATTTGAAGTTGAAACTGCCCGTAAACATGGGATTGTAATTTTCCGGCTGGTTTCTGCAGAGATAAACTCCGATATTCCGGCGCATGATGTTGATACTCTGCGTTTCTGTGATCACCTGTGAGCGGCTGCCGGGGGTAGACATGACATCCGGACTATTGTGGGTTCTAGTGTCATCTTCCGCAAAAGAGATAACATTATAGCTGTTCAGTGTAGAGAAGGGCTTCATGTCGCCGACGATATCCCCCAGATTCCGGAGCGGATAGGACTGGGGGGACATAAGGAAGTCCACTGTATTGGACTGCAGCAGACGGCGCAGAGCGTAGTGTGCGCGCATCTGCGCAACGCCTGTATGGTTCAATGTGGCAACATAACCGAAATAGGAACCGACGACTTTGTTGAGATTCCGTTTTTTCAGATACGCTTTCGCACCTTTGCAGATCGTTGCGACCAGCTCCGCATTGGCATTGGAATAACTGTCAAAATAAGCCACGGTGGAGAGATGTTCTGCCGGGTTCCAGAGCAGAGTTCCGGCAGGAGCAGAGCGTTCCGCCTGTGTGGGGATCCGGAAATTTTTCAGGGCAGGGTAGTGCTTTGAAGCAAACTGCTGAAATCCTGTCCGGGCTGCTTTGGAAAAATCCACTTGAGAGCCGGGTTCCCAGCCGAGAAATTCTGTGGTATAACCGCCGCCGATACGATAGCCGATGACCCGGTTCGCATAGGGGGAATTTTCCACATGTTCCATCGCTTTGATGGCGCTATCTCTCAGATATTCAGCAGCTTTCTTAGAGAAAATCGAAGACTTATATCCGCTGGCTCTTTTGCCTGAGACATCACATACCATTTCGTCCGGAAAACTATGGTGGAAGTTGTGTGGAACATAAAGGTCAAGCCCCACGATGATGTAAGCGTTCGGATAAGATCTTACAACCTTTGCCATCACACGGTCAAATTCCGAAAAGTCATAGATCCCGACTTTGGGATGCCACTTTTCGTAGCTCGGCGAAGGATTGACAGCGGAAAACGGCGCATCTCCGGAAACTTTCGGGCTCTGATCCCCAAAGTAGGAATGGCATTTTGCAAGGCTCATGTAGAACGGTTTGCCGTTCAGCTGAAAACGCGGTGTATTTCCGATCCGGACGACACGGAAATCCGGAACAGCTGAAAATTTCGGATTCTTCAGTACCGCAGGTTCCAGTGCGATCATCAGATTTTTTCTGACGACCGGATTGACAGAGAACTGGGGGGATTCAAGACGGATCTCATAGGTTCCGGCGGGGATGTAATAAGGAAGTTCAAAGTCAAAAGAGGCACTCCAATGCTTTGAATCAGCTGTTTTCAGTTTTTCAGCAGGGATCGTGACCGTATCAGCCCACTGGACAGTGTCTCTGGAATAGAGAACGACCCGGAAAGAGATTGCTTTTTCAGGACGTTTCCCTTCGCAGTTCATCTGAAGACGGAATGTTTCGCCCCATTTGAATTTTTTCCCGGAGACCCGTGCATTGGTGATTTTCTGAAGATCCTTGTAATCAAAATAATTCAGTGTCGTGAACCACGGTTTGTTGGGCGGTCCGGGCTGTTCGATCACATTGTCCCAGGAGGAATCATCAACAGCAAGTGTTGCCCAGCCTTTGATCGCTTTATCCGTGCTTTTGAATTTGCCGTCAGTGCTGATTTTTTCGCTGGAACCATCGGGATATTGAACATAAAGTTCCCCGAAAACGCCGCCCCAGGTATCTTTATTGAAATATTGGAACCCGAGAACGTTTTCCCCTTTTTTCAGGAGATGGGCAACGTCACAGACAACCGTTTCCCGCCAGGAGTTGGAAAACGCCGCATCTTTTCCGTTGATGACTACTTGAGAATAATCATCAGCAGTGAACTGAAGTTTTGCATGAGCAGGAGTATCTTTCAGGGTGATTTTTCTGCGGACATAAAAAGGGCGCATCATCTTCCCCTGAGGCGTATCCTGCGGGGCTTTGATCATCTTTGCCCGGAAATATGCCCCCTCAGAGTCCTTTTTTTTTAACTGGGAGACAACCGGCTTCCAGTCTGGTTCATCAACAGGTTTCAGCGTGAGTTTCGGCAGAGGTTTCGCGGTATTGCTCTTTTCAAAACGGATCTCTTTGATTTCGATTGTCCCGCCTGCAGCATTGGTGGGGTCAAGTCTTAATTTTGTAATGTTTCCCGGACCGTACCATGCCGCATGATTGTTCAAAGCCTTATCGGTCAGCTGCATGGTGTGCCATTTCCCGTCTGCAATGAGGGCAGGGATCCGCCACTTGCGGGCATCAGAATAATTATCTTTTCCCTTGGTAAAATAGAGTTCTCCGCTGCTTTTCGGAGTGCCTGTTGCACGGTAGACCATGACAAATGTATTGGCATCTTTCGTGTTGATATCCAGATTAACAGCCATGAGACGGCTGTCTGTTTTTGTGACTTTCACAACGAGAATATCGTTTTGGAGTTTTGAATCACAGTTGTAAAAATATTTCCATTGAGCGAGTTTTTTTCCGGACCAGGCGATCTGTTCTGTAATTTTATGAAGTTTGATCTCTGCGATCTCAATTTTTCCGCCCGGTTTGTTGACCATGTCAATACGCAGACTTGTGATATTTCCGCCGGTCAGCCAAGATTTGAGATTTTTCGGGCTTACGGTAAGAGTATGCCATTTCCCATCGCTGATAAGAGAAGGCAGGGTCCAGCGGCGTTTTTCGGAATATTTTTCGCTGCCGTGACAGAAAAAGATTTCCCCTGTGCTGGGAGTCTGGATCCCTTCCGCTCTGTAACGGATGGTAATCGCATTGTAGTCTGCGGGATTGATGTTCAGCGCATCATTGATGATCAGACAGTCAAAGGCGATATCAGTGAGAGTCAGAACTCCATTGACCACTTTCATGGTGCAGAAACGGGAGCGTTTCCAGTCTTTGAAATTGTCATTTTTATTCCATGCCAGTTCCGCTGCGGAGAGCTGTCCCAGGAACAAAACCGTTAAAAGTACGAATAGTTTTTTCATTTTTTCACCTTTTATTTCAGTTCTTTTTCAGATTGTTTTTGAGGTTGAGAGTCTGGTCGTAGGCGTTGCCTCTTTCGTTGTTCTGCACTGTTCCCACATGACCATCCAGATAACAGACTTTGGAGACAGAGTTTCCGTTATGGGGGAAGTAGTTTCTGTCAGGCTGCACAACATAACTTCCGATATAACGCCCGACCTTGTAATTTTCATTATCATAGGATTCCATATTCATGATTTTATCGGATGGATTTTTGAATGCAGTAATTTTCTGTGTTCCCCAAGCTGGAAGCATGTGCCGGAATGTTGTATTGATCGCATGATCAGCAGTGTCGGTCTGAAAACACATGTTCAAACCGTAAGAGGGATAAGGAAACGGGTGATTGGAATTTTCAGCGTGTTTGCTGATATCCAGAGTTTCCCAGCTGGAAATGATTCCGCGTCCATATTCAGATTTCATGGAGTTCGTTTTTGCCGTATCACAAAGCATGACCTTGGAGGTCGTATAGTTCCCTTTGATCAGCTTGTAGGTCCAGTAAGAACCGCTTGTAGGACGGACATCTGTTGCATTATCATCATTGTCTGCAGCATACATAAGCCCTGCATTTCCGACCTGCCGGATATTGGAGGTACAGTCGGAACTTCTTGCATTTTCCCGTGCATTGTTCAATGCAGGCAGCAGCATCCCCGCAAGGATTGCGATGATTGCAATGACAACCAAAAGTTCAATCAGCGTGAACGCTGATTGAGTGAAGATGTGAAGGTGTGAAGAGTTTGCCTGCGGCAAACGTGAAGTGCGCCCTGACGGGCGTAAGGATGTGCAGTTTTTATGAATTTTTTTGAGGCAATACAACGGTAAAACACCTATTTGACAAGTAACACTCACAAGTAACTCGATCAGGGTAAAACATCTGATTTTTTCTGCGTTGCGTTCAGAATACATCATTTCTTTTTCTCCTCTCTGGACTGTTATTTTTTTTTATCTTTTTCGTTTCATTCTCTTTATGCTATTTAATATATTATATATAGCTTGTTTTGTCAAGAGGGGAAAACTGAAAATAAGAAAAAAAAAGTTTTTTTGAACCGGAAAAAAATGACAGTTCAACCATTGGAAATATTATTTTCAGGAAATGTGAAATAAAAAAAGTCTGATACAGCTTTAAAGTATATAGGTTGCTGAGAATCAGAGAAAATCTCCCGGGGGACAGAAAATCCATGCGCCGGGGGCTTTTTTACCGGTCTTGAAGCGTTCTTCCAGAATATTCAGGGCAAATTGGAAGTGTTTCAAAAGATTATTGTCAAGGGCAGGAATGCCATCCGAGAATGCTGTTTTGCTGCGGGCAATACGGATGATTGCAACATCTTCCGGGACTCTCAAGCCGTTTTCATTGCAAGCCTTTTCCATCGACTGCGGCGAAAACGGGTCTATAATGGAATCGAATTTGCCTTTGTTTTTCCGGACCCAATCCGAATAGGCTTTCAGAATCGTAGATTCATCCTGCAGTTGAGATTGGTCAAAGGTAATGCAATAATGGTCAAGATCGACAAGATCAGCCCCGTTAGCGATCATGAGACTGCGCCATGCGGCGATTCTCAGCATATCCAGTTCTTTGCGGGGGGACATGGAAACCAGTGCAGTCCGGAAATGTTTCCGTTCCCGGAAATACTCAATACAGCGGCGGACCGTTTCATATTCATCGGAGATGATGCATGTGATGTCAGCATTTCCGGAAAGATGACCCAGCACGACGACTCTCTGGGTCACATGTCCGAAGGTGGCTGTAAAGTTCTCCCAGTTCAGTTTTGTGAAGAACAGAACGGAATAGGCATCCGGGGAGTTGATATCGGAGACACAGGAGGAAAGATCCCCATCCGGGATGGTCAGAAGTTTCACGTTCCATCCGGCTTGTTCAAAAAGTTTTTTCCCTTGCATGACAGTTGACCAATCCGGAGATTTTTCATTCAGCCCGGTGATAAAATTCACGACTTTCCGTGGAGGAATGATATCTGACTGAACATAGCAGACAAAATATCCAACCCCGTTTTTTGCCTGAATATAGCCTTCTTTGACAAGCAGTTTCATTGCTTTGTTGACGGTAACATAGCTGACGCCGTATTCTTTACAGAGCTGATGCAGTCCCGGGAATCTGTCACCGAAACAGAATTCACCGCCGGTGATCCTTGCGGCGAGTTCTTCTTTTAATCTGATCCGTTTGTTACTGCCTGTTGTTTTCTGCATCTGAAACTCTTTGTTTAAATTACCTTACTTGAGTAATATACCTTCACAGATTCTGATTTCAAATCCGTATAAAAAGAAAAATACGGAAGAAAAATACATAGAAGGTGTTGAGATATAGTAATTAAAACTTGAAATTTTATTGTTGTCATGTTATATTACCTGATAGTTGTGAGCATCTTTTTGAAAAGGGGACGAAATGGTAATTTCCATAATTAATAACATTTTGAAGTTTTTATTTTTAATGACACCGTTTTTCGTATTGTCGATGTTTTTGGCATACACACAGGGATGGACGGTAAAACAGAAGCGGAAACTTTCCCTGCGGGTCGGCTTTTCCATCTTTCTGGTTAGTCTGGTTCTGTTTTATTTCGGACACTGGATCTTTAAGGTTTTTGATATTACGATCGATGCCTTCCGGATCGGGGGCGGAGGTCTGCTTTTCCTGTCTGCAGTCGGGCTTGTCAACGGAAAAGTCGAAGATAAAAAACCGGCTGAAATGGAAGATGATATCGTATCTGAACGTAAAATCTCCAATATTGCAGTTGTTCCTCTGGCAATTCCGGTGACAGTCGGTCCCGGTACGACTGCAGCTCTGCTGGTGAGCGGTGCCGATGCTGTTACCTGGTCCCAGAAGACTTACGGTACGGTTTCTCTGTTTTTTGCCATTGTTATTTTGACAACCATGCTTTTCCTCGGAACGAAAATCGAAGAGAAGGTCGGTAAGAACGGGATCGTGATTTTAAGTAAAGTGACCGGCTTGATTCTGGCTGCAATGGCTGCTCAAATGATTTTTGTCGGAGCCAGAGCGTTCTGGGCATGATCCGCCCCATTTTTGAATCAGTTTTTTTCCGGAACGTTCCGGTCCTGTATAAAAAAAGGTTGCCCTCTCTGAGAGACAACCTTATAATACGAAAACGGGGAATTTTCTAATCAAAGACCGAGCTTTGCTTCCAGCTCTTCTGCGGTCATGTAACCGATCAGACGCTGTTCCATTTTTCCATTCTTATAAAAGAACATTGCAGGAATATTGTTGACGCCGAGAGATGCCGCAATGGAAATATTTTCCTGATCACTGGTCACTTCCACTTTTCCGACGATCAGCTCGGGATGTGCCGCAGCAAGTTTTTCCAGTTCCGGCGCAAGTTTCATACAGGGACCGCACCAGGATGCCCAGAAGTCGATCAGAACAGCTTTTTCGGTCTGTGTCGTGAGTTTTTCAAATGATGCTTTGTTAAGATGTACAACTTCCATGATTATTTCTCCTTGTAGTAAAGTTTGCAGTAACAGTAACCTTCAAATTCCGGATCGTTGATCTGTTCCTGAAATTCCTTGCAGATGCAGATGTTTTCAGGCGTGTGCATAAGACGGCACGGGCAGTAACCGCCTGTCTTGATCAGTGCTTTCTGAATTTTTTCCACAAGAGCGGAATCTTCATTGAATCGAACATTGTCTGGAAGATCCATTTTTTCCTTATCCTTTCGTTTTTATCGACAATATACACATTAGACAGGCGTTTTCAAGGACTTTTTCATAAAAAAGAGAGAAAAAGAGCTTGAAAAAGAGAAAAAAGATGATATAATTTCAAGGTGAAGGTTTATCTGCACAGAAGAGAGAGTACAGAACTACAGGTTTTTTGTGATGAACAATAAAGTTTTAATTTACGATACAACATTGAGAGACGGATCTCAAGCGGAGGGGATCACCCTTTCCAAAAGCGACAAACTGCGGATCGCAGAACGTCTGGACCGTCTCGGCGTGGCTTATATTGAGGGCGGCTGGCCCGGTTCCAATCCCAAGGATGTTGAGTTTTTCAAAGAGGTCAGGAAACTGAACCTCAAACATTCAAAGATTGCAGCATTCGGCAGTACAAGACGTGCCAAGAACCGTCCGGAAGAAGATGAAAATCTCCGTTTGCTTCTTGAGTCCGAAGCTCCGGTCGTGACGATTTTCGGAAAATCATGGCTTCTGCATGTGACCGAAGTTCTCCGGGTTACTCCGGAACAGAATCTTGAGATGATCCAGGACAGCTGTGCTTATCTTTCTGCAGCCGGACGGGAAACTGTTTTCGATGCGGAACACTTTTTTGATGGTTACAAAAATGCTCCGGAATATGCGTTGGATGTCTTGAAACATGCTGCTGCCGGGGGGGCAACGACTGTCACTTTGTGCGATACCAACGGCGGATGTCTGCCGGAAGAAATTTATGAAATCACAAAAATCGTCCGGGAAGCTCTGCCGGAAAATATTGTGATCGGAATTCATTGTCATAACGACTCTGAACTCGCAACTGCCAACTCTCTGGCGGCTGTCCGTGCCGGAGCCCGTCATATTCAGGGAACGATCAACGGTTTCGGGGAACGGAGCGGAAATGCAAACTTGTGTTCCATCATTGCAAACATTGAACTGAAAATGAAGATGCAGTGTTTGCCGGAGGGAAATCTTCAAACCCTGCGAGACTGCAGCCGCTGCGTTGATGAAATTGCAAATATCCACCATGATCCCAGGCTTCCCTATGTGGGGGACAGTGCCTTTGCCCATAAAGGCGGGATGCATGTCAATGCTGTGGAGAAAAATCCCATTACGTTTGAACATGTTTCTCCGGAAGCTGTGGGGAACAAACGGCGGATCCTTGTATCCGATCTTTCCGGGAAAAGCAATCTCGGCATGAAAGCGAAAGAGCTGGGTCTGGAAGCTGCTCCGGAAAAATTGGTATCTGCCTTAACAGAAATCAAGCGCAGAGAGAATCTCGGTTATGAATATGAACTGGCAGAGGCTTCTTTTGCATTGCTTCTGGAAAAGGAAACAGGGGAATATCATCCCTTCTTCCAGCATCTTGGATTCCGGGTCTCCGTGGAAAAACGCGGCGGCATGGACCGTATTTCCGAAGCAACAGTGAAGCTGAAAGTCGGCGACGAAGAAAGTCTGGTTGCAGCGGAAAGTTCTTCCGGTCCTGTGAACGCACTTGATACAGCTTTGCGGAAAGCTCTGGTTCCGTTCTATCCTGAACTGAAAGGAATGAGCTTGCTTGACTATAAGGTTCGTATTTTGAGCGGCGATAACGGAACGGCTGCAAAGACCCGTGTTTTAATTGAGTCCGGCGCGCCGGGAAAACAGTCCTGGGTGACAGTCGGCGTCAGTGAAAATATTATTGATGCCTCCTATGAAGCTCTTGTTGACTCTGTGGAATATGCGCTTCTGATGCATAGAAAGAACGAAAAATGAAACGGAATATCATCATCTTCGGTTTGATTTTCAGTGTGATTTTCGGATGTTTTCTGACACCCGCCCCTGAAGCCCGTGCGGTTGACCCCATCACGATTGCAATTCTTACTCCTATTGCGATCAAAGCTGCCCAGATCGCTGCGCCTTATGTGCTGCGCGGTCTGAAAAATATTGCAATTGCCACAGCCAAGACGATCCCGGATTTTATTGATTTGCTGAAACTTCCTGTGGGTGTGCTGCTTATGACTGTTGGCGCACCCTTCGGGACATTTATGCGCGGTTGTAATTACATGCTTCATGGATTGGCTGCACCATTTAAGCTGACATGGCATGTGATCTGTATTCCGTTCTCAATTTTTAAAGTGACAAGGTAGCGTACTTGGCTTTCAGGGGTGTATTGTGCCTTTATCAAAAAAAGATGAGGATTCTATTCTGCAGTCATGGTACGGTCCTGAACGTGCTTTGGATGAACGTATTTCCAGAAATCCCCAGCTGCACCCTTTTTCCGATCA
>SUVT01000151.1 GCA_015061845.1 Lentisphaerota bacterium | reverse complement strand
GACACAACAATGGAGCAGTGGTTGCGTGGCATGATGGGCATGTAACCATGGGAAATGCCTCATATATCGTTTCTTTGAAAAACTGTATCCTGCTGACAGATATCAAATGAGGTGATGAAAATGAAGATGAAGTTTTTTATTGCTGTTCAGGCACTTATTTTCTGCTGTATTTGCCGTGCCAATATGCTGGCATTACCGGAAGTTCCTGAAGGTCAAATCCGGATCGATGGCACGATCAATACAGACGAATATGCCAAAACCTCAATGCTCGGCGGTATGGTCCATTATGTCAGAACCCGAATGATTCCCCGTGATGTGGAGGTATATCTTGCAAGTTCACCGGAAAAACTTTATCTTGCGGTTCGCACTCCGGTGGAGGATTCTGAACCCGGAGGCGGATTGATCGCCAATGCTACCCAAACAGGAGGAGCTGTTTACAGCGATGACTGCATTGAATTTTTTATCGGAGATGGAAAAAGTAATATATACCAGCTCCTTTTCAATCGTCTTAATACCAGACTGGAAATGAAATATGTCGATCGGAAAAGCACAAGAGATTGGCATTCCGGAGTTGAAAGTGCCACTGCTATCAACAAAGGTTTTTGGGAATTGGAAGCGGCGATCCCGTGGAAAAATCTTTCCGGTGTTGATCCGTCGCAATTCAGATTCAATGCTGCCAGAAACTTTGTCAGTGCCGGATTCGGATACGGCAATCTTACCGGGCAAAAAGATGTTCTGGAGCAGACGAAAATGTTTAAAACGAGAGTTATCAGGAATTTCGGTGGTGTCAGGGTGTACGGAGCCGACACCTCGCTTGCTTCGGGTTCCTTTTTACTGAGATGCGAAGGTGATGCGAAAAACAAAATCGTTGAAGGGAATATCTATGAAAACCGAGTGATCATCAACCGCTACATCCCCGGTAAAATGCAAACTCTGCCTCACAACGGCATTTGGAAATTTCTTTCATATCAGGTACATTGTCAAGGAAACGGTGTTGTTTGCTGGCGAACCTTCTTCCCCTTTGAAATGGGCAGGCAGCTCAGCGGAGCACCTGTTACCGGGAAGTATCAGTTCGGTCAAGGAAACTACGCATTTCTCCGACACTATCCCAGTTACAACAAGGTGGCGGTGTTAGTTTCTCTGGCGGGGAACCGGGATAAAAAAGTTGAACAGATTGAAATCATTTCACCGGATGGAAAAAGTTTCAAAACTCCTGCCAACCGGGAACCCGATGGTACTTGGAAGGCAATGATTGAACTGCCGGTCAAGCGTGCATTCGGTATCTGGAACGGGAACTTGACGGTTGTTGAAAACGGAAAAACACAAGTATTCAAAAATGCTTTCCGGTTTGAAGAAAAAGATTTTCCCTGGCTTAACAATCAGTTGGGATACTCGAACAAAATCCTTTCGCCATTCACGCCAATTGTTGTGAACAAAGAACAACAGCTTTCCACACTTCTTCGCACGCATACACTCTCAAAAACCGGACTGATCGATCAGGTCAAGAGCAAAGACGAGGAGATTCTTTCCTCACCGCTGTCATTCGAGTTGGTCTCCGGCGGAAAGAAATTCACGGCATCCAATGCGACTTTGAATATTGTAAAAGCAGAACCGCATCAAGTCCTGACGGTCAGTTCTGCAAAATTCGATAATTGGGATTACCGGGCAGAAACCACATGGGACTATGACGGGTTTGCATTCGTCAATATAAAATTGACTCCCCCGGCGAAAGAGGAAGCACAAAGGCTCACCCTTTCGGTAGATATGAAAGCTGAACATGCCTCTCTATTCCATGCACTTGTAGATGCCCCCCGCGGCAATCCTGCGGGGCTTATCCCCAACGGGAAAGGTGAAGTGTGGAACTCCGGCAAACTGCTCAGGATGAAAAATCAGTACGGTTTGCCCAATGTTCCTGGTGAATTCACACCTTACGCATGGTTCGGTGCAGAAGAAAGAGGACTCTGTTTTCTCTTTGATTCTCCCAAAGGATTTGATCTTGAAGATGGAAAGCCCATGATCCGGCTGGTAAGAAAGAATGCTGAAACCGTGACGATGCAGTGCGACATCGTCAATCGCAATCACGGTGTCGGAAAAGCAATCGAATTTTCGTTCGGATTTCAGGTCACGCCTGTAAAAACCCGTATGGAAGGATGGGAAAACTGGGTCTATACATGGGGCTCGAAACTGCCTGGTATGCTTCATATTCTGCCGATCGGAAGTCCGTGGGTGGCAGGCGGCATGTTCCCGGACGCATTCCGCAAGATTCCATACAACAACGACTATTCCTACACAAAAACGTTCAAGAACGCCATGAAAAACCGGCGGATTCCATACGACTTCATGAAAAAATTTCATGAAAAGGACAGCAAGGCACTGGTGGAATATGCAAACCGGAATGCCGGATTCCTGAGAAAGACCTTTTGGAGATCCCCGGAACGGTTTGTACGTGAAAATAAAATGTATCTTGAAACGCAATTTCAGCAGATGGCTCTGACATTGGATCGGGTCTGTCCTTACAACTGTGCCAGTATTATTGCCGTGTCGGATCCGGCATGGCAGTTCCATAGGGCAGAGTGGGCAACACGTCACATGTATCAGGAAGGATTGTCCGACCGCATTTACATGACCCCCCGGGCTGTGGATTATCTTCTCTGGACTTACGACAAACTGCTGGAATCTGGTGCTGACGGCATAAACTTTGACGAAACATTCCCCATTCCGCAGACGAATCCCGATCTTGCAGCATGCCGGGACTACAAGAACCGCCCTCTCCCCGCTATGGGGATTCTGGCATCCCGTCAACTGTTCAAGCGACTGGCGTATATCATGGAATCCCGTGGAAAAAAAGAACGGCTGATCGCTCCGCATCTGACCAACACGATGATCATTCCGGAGTTCGCTTTTGCGACTCTTGGCATCTGCTGGGAATACAGTGTGCCGGGTAACTTCATTGAACAGTTCCCGCCGGATTATATCCGAGCTCATTCCACCGGACTTCAAGCAGGACTTGTACCTGTGGCTCTGGTGCTGCCAACAATCCCCGACCGGGCAAAACTCCCGCTGAATGAATATTATCCCAAGTACGACCGTGCTCAAAGAACGGCATTGGGGCTTTTGAATCAGCACCGGATGTTCCCCATGCAGAAATTCTGGGGCAACTTCAGCGAACCTCTCAAGGACCGCTATCTGCAATGGGCATTCGGAACCCATAAGCCCGACTGCCGTTTTCTCCCCTATTATCAGAAAAATAATCCCTTCAAAGTTTCGGGAAATTATCTGGTCAGCTGCTATCAGCGTGGCAGAACGGCATTGTTCATTATCACCAATTGCGGCAAGGCAGGCATAACCACCTTTGAATTTGACCGAAAGAAAATGGGGATTTCTGCGGATGGCGTGGTCATGGATCCCGTCAGCGGCGAAACATTTGAAGGAGATAAGATCGATCTTACTCTGCAAGAATGTGATTTCCGGTATATTTTTGTAGGATCTCCCGAATTTGGAGCGATGCTCCAAGCTCCTGAACCGGACAATGCCTATATTCGTAAATAACAGGGTGGTAAAAAAATGATTGCACCGGAACTTCTTTATGAAAAAACATTAGATATTGCCAGACGGATTCGTATAACGGAAAGCCCGCAGCCCGAAAAAATCAAGGTCCCCCGAATTTCTACCGGAGGACATTTTTCCGGTATTTTCCTGTGGGACACCGCTTTTTCCGTAATGTGGGCAAAATATCATGCAAAAGAGTTCGGAGCAGAAAATTCTCTGGATAATCTCTATACGCTTCAGGATAAGGATGGTTTTATCGCCAGGGAGTTTTCTGCAGAGGGCGAAGCAGCATTTACCGGAAAAAGTCCGATCGCTTTTGCTCCGCCCGTTCTCGGATGGGCAGAGATGGAACTTTTCAAGTACAATCCCGAAGGTATCGACCGTCTGAAAAAAGTGTTCCCCAAATTATGCCTCCATCACAAATGGAACAGAGATAATTATCGCCGTTCAAACGGACTTTACTTCGGGAGCACCCTGGGGAGCGGAATGGATGATCTGCCCAGATGGGACTCTGTAGAAGATATAACACCTGAAGGAGGAATCCCGTTTCTCAGGGAACACGTGGGATATTCAGGAGATGCAGGAGATCTTTTTTACCAGAAAATATTGAGCTGGAAAAAATTTCATCATGAATGGAACAGGCAGCTCAATTGGTGTGATCTTTCCTGTCAGATGGCGATGAATGCAAGGATTCTTTCCGAAATGGCTGATCTTGTTGGAGATGAGGCGAAAAAAATTGAATTCCGGCAGGAGTTTGAAAATATGAAAGATGCAGTCAATGAAACATTCTTTGACCATAAGAACAGGTTTTATTTTGACCGTCTGGACAGTAAATTTCTTTCCCGCCGCCATGCAGGTGCTTATTGGGCCCTTTTTGCCCATATCGCAGAAGAAAAACAGGCTGATGCTCTTATTGCCGAATTAAAAAATCC
>SUVT01000036.1 GCA_015061845.1 Lentisphaerota bacterium | reverse complement strand
GGTTCCCGCAACTTTGATCGGAAGAAATGCGTTCCAGGAAACTGATATCATCGGTATGACCAGACCCATCGTGAAGCACAGCTATCTGGTTCTGGATGTGAAAGATATCGCCCAGACCATCGTGAATGCGTTCCATCTGGCAGCAAGCGGAAGACCCGGTCCTGTCGTTGTCGATATCCCGAAGAACGCACAGCAGGCGATGGCTCCGTTCATCTTCCCGGAAACTCACGATCTTTCCAACTACAATGTTCCCACCAAAGCATCTGACGAAGAAATCGCAGCCATCAAGGATATGATCCGCAAGGCAGAACGCCCCTGTGTCTACTCCGGCGGCGGTATCATTCACGCAGAAGCCTCCAAAGAACTGGTGGAATTCGTTGAAAAATACAATCTTCCGATTACCACGACTCTGCTGGGTGCAGGTGCTATTCCGGAAGATCATCCGCTCTCCCTCCGCTGGCTGGGAATGCACGGTACTTATTACGCAAACTATGCGGCGAATGAGTGTGACTTGCTGATCTGTCTCGGTGCAAGATTTGATGACCGTGTGACCGGGCCCGCAGCAGGGTTTGCAAAGGATGCAAAGAAGATCCATGTGGATATCGACCTTTCCGAAATCAATAAGAACGTCCATGTGGATCTCGGTGTCATTGCCGATGTGAAGGAAGTTCTGAAAGCTCTGAATGAAGATCCCATCCGCAAAGATTATACTGCATGGCACGCACAGATCGCTGAGTGGAAGAAAGCTCATCCGTTCAGCTATAAGCGCGACGGCAGACTGAAACCCCAGTATGTGATCGAAAAGCTCCGTGAACTCACCAACGGCGATGCGATCATCGTTCCGGGTGTCGGACAGCATCAAATGTGGGCTGCCCAGTTCTATCCGCTGAAATTCCCCCGTCAGCTTCTGACCTCCGGCGGACTTGGCTCCATGGGCTTCGGTCTTCCTGCCGCTATGGGCGCAAAAGTCGCTTTCCCGGATAAGACCGTTGTCAATATCGACGGCGACGGTTCTTTCCAGATGAATATTCAGGAACTCGGAACCCTCAGCACCGAAGATATCGGCGTGAAGATGATCATTCTGAACAACCAGCACCTCGGCATGGTGGCTCAGTGGGAAGACCGTTTCTACGGAAGTGTCCGCGGAAATACAGAGCTGATGAACAACAACTCCCAGAGAGCTTATCCCGATTTTGTGACCATCGCAAAAGGGTATGAGATCCCCGGGATCGAAGTCTTCACCGAAGAAGAACTGGAACCGGCACTGAAGAAGATGCTGGAAACACCGGGCCCCTTCCTGCTGGATTGCCATACACTCTATCACGATCACGTTCTGCCCATGATGCCTCCGGGAAAAGGATATAAGGATATCATTACGGAGTAAGCTGCAATGGATGAAAGACCTGTGGTATCTGTCCTCGGGCTTGGTTTGCTCGGGGCATCCTTCTGCATGGAGCTTGAGGGAAAATACCGTCGTGCCGGTTGGAGCCGCAATCCGGAAAACCGCCGGAAAGCTATGGAAAAAGGCGTGGTCGAATTTACTGTTGATACCCCCGAAGAGGCATTTTCCGCCGGGGATATCATCGTCCTTTGTCTGCCGATCCCCGTGATCATGGAATATATCCGGAAGTATGCTTCTTATATGAAACCGGGCGCAGTTCTGACGGATATCGGAAGTGTGAAAGGTGTCATTGAACAGGCAGCTCTTGAAAATCCCGGCGTTCATTTTATCGGAAGTCATCCCATGGCTGGAACCGAAAAGAACGGGTTTGACAATGCGTTCAAAGGACTTTATCACAATGCTGATGTGTTCGTTGTTCCCCCGCCGGGCGCAGAGGAAGCGGATATCGTGAAAGTCGAAGAGATGTGGCAGAAGATCGGAACCCGGACGACCCGGATCGATTCAAAAGCCCATGACGAACTTGTGGCTGGAACAAGCCATGTCCCCCATATTCTGGCTTCTGCGACCACTCTCGGTGTGCTGGATGTTCCCGAGGATGCCCGGATCACCCGCTTTTCCGGCTGCGCAACCGGGTTCCGCGACAGTTCCCGTGTTGCTTCCAGTTCCCCTGTCATGTGGCGGGAGATCGTGGAGCAGAATACCCCCGCAGTTCTGACCGCTTTGACCGAACTCCGCAAGCATCTGGATGAGTTTGAAAATATGGTCCGCAACGGTGATTTTGACGGCTTTGAGAAGAAGTTTGCCAAAGGAAAAGAGCTGCGCGATCAATGGATCCGCTGGAAAAAATACTGATGCCTGATGCTTTTCATGGAACGCTGCCGGACGGAACAGAAATCACGGTTCCCGTCCGGATCAGTCCCCGCTGCAAGCGGTTGATCCTGCGTTCCGTGGGAGACTGCTTTGAAGTCGTGATCCCGCCCCGCTGTCCCATCAGCACTGCCAATACTTTTTTACAGGAACATCTGAACTGGATCGCCCGGACGATCACGAAACGGAAAACATTTCTGCAGCAGCACCCGCCGAAACCGGAAATCATTCCGCAGGAGCTGTTTCTCGCCTTTACCGGAGAACGCTTTCCCATTCTTTATGAGCCCGCAGAAGTCTGCTGGACAGGTGTCCGTCTGGAAGAAAACACCCTCATTGTCAGCGGGCGTGTCGGAACATACAAACAGTGTACCGATGCACTGCGGCAATGGCTGATCCGTTATGCAGAAAAAACGCTGCTGCCCTATGCGTTGAACATTGCGGAAAATCACAATTTTTCCGGGTTGACGAAACTGCGGACGGGACTTCAGAAATGTACCTGGGGAACGTGCAGCAGGAAAGGTGTTGTGACCTTGAATGCGGCTTTGCTTTTCTTTACGAAACCGCTGACGGAATATGTGATCCTGCATGAATTCTGTCACTTGACGGAATTGAACCACTCCGCCCGTTTCTGGGCAAAATTGGAGTCTGTTTATCCGGGTGCAAAAGAGGCCCGTGAGAGCTTGAACAAGTCCGCCCCTCTTCTGCCCGGCTGGATTTTTTCAAAGTGATCGGGGGCATTTCAGATCCCATGCAATCATAACACCGGCGCAAACAGACCGCAGATGTTTTCCATTACCCGGACAAGATAGTTTTTCCGTTCAACGTCCGCAAGAAAAATTTCTGTGGATTCCTCCATCTCTGTCCGGAACATGTTGTAGATTTCAGCGGCAACAGCTTGACCGCGGATCACTGCATCCAGTTCCAGATTCAGACGGAAACTCCGGATATCACAATTACTGGAACCAAGCATTGTCCATTTCTGATCAACCAGCATTGCTTTGGTATGAACGAACACTTTTTCCCGTTCAAAAATCCGGACCCCGCCACTGAGCAGATTGGCGTAAAGACTGCGGGATGCCATCTTGACATAGAAGTGGTTGTTCAGTTTCGGGACAATGACTCTGACATCCACGCCCCGTGCCGCCGCCATGCAGAGAGCTTTCACATAAGGGGCATCCGGCACAAAATAGGGACTGATGATCCAGAGAGAATCTTCCGCTGTTGCGGCGGCGACTTGAAAGACATTTGCACTGCCTTCCGGGAGCTGTCCGATCCCGGAAGCAACGATCCTGACGATATTTTCCCCTTTCTTTTCCGGCATTGCAGGAGTGAACCCTGCCGGACATGGATCTTCGCCCTTCGTCACATAATACCAATCCCGGAGAAAGACGGTCAGCAGTTCCATGACCGCCGGACCTTCGATCCGGAAATGCAGGTCATGAATAAAACGGTCGCTGTGATGTGCCAGATTTTTATGACTGATGTTGATCCCGCCCATAAATGCGGTTTTTGAGTCGATCACCAGAAGTTTCCGGTGGTTTCTCAACTGGAAATTCCATTGGATCAGACGGTTCGCAAAGGAAAAGGACCGGATCTGGAAATTATTCAATCCCTGATTATACCGGTGAAAAAGATCGGAAAGGGATGGAAAAAAACTGCCGAAACTGTCATAAAGAACCCGGATTTCCACACCTTCTTCTGCTTTTTTGCGGAGTTCCCGGAGAAATGTTTTTCCAGCTTCATCATTGGCAATAATAAAACTCTGCATGAAGATCGTTTTTTTTGCATTCTTCACGGCATCCAGCATGGCAGGGTAGGCGGCGGTACCGTCGTGCAGAAGTTCTATTGCATTTCCGCTCAACGGCATCGTTTCCGGAAGTAAACGGTCAAGTGTTTGGGCAGTTCCATAACTGTCTCCGAATGAAGAATAATCCGGCAGAAAATTGTGAATGGCAGAGGTGTAATCTTTCTGCTTGAACCCGGCGCGGATCTTTCTCCGGAATTCTACTGCGGAGAATGCAATTTTCCGTCCGACAGTATCCTTGCGGCTTCTGCCGAAGAGAATATAAAGCAGAAAACCGAGAATGGGCTGAGTTGCCAGAAGCAGCAGCCAGAGCAGCGTCCGGTCCGTCTCGTTCCGGTGGGTATAGACAATATCCGCAACTGCCAGGATCACAATGATCAGAAGAACCGTGATCCAGACCGTATTTGAGTTATACATCGTGAAAAAGTCGCGGAACATTATCCCCTCTTACTTTTTCTTCGGTTTCAGAACCATGAGAACTTTGCCGTTTTTGTCCAGCAGACGCACAGTCCCAACGACATCGTACTGTACAACATTGTTCAATGCTTCCATGAAATACCCTTCATACTGAGCATTCGGTCCCATCATGCGGGTCATTCCCATTTGGGAGAAAGAGAGCTCACGACCATAGATCTTCAGATTTCCGAAGAAACGGTTGTCGCCTGCGCAACCATAAACTTTTGTAGGTTCAAAAGTGATTTCAGCTTTGGGCGACGGCTTGATTTTTTTTGCAGTGGCGGCAGGAAGATCTTCAATCACCCAACTGCCGATAATCATATGCTTTTTTGCTTTTGCAACGGGCTTTTCTGTAGCGCAAACCTTATCACAGCAGCAGCCGGAAAGCAGAGAGAGTGCGAGAACAGCGGAAAGTACCATAATCATTTTTTTCATGTGCGTTATCCTTTCAAAAAGTTGTTTTAGTATACTTTATCTCATTTTTTTTTAATTTCAACCCTTGAAAATGAAAACCGGAGCAATATATTATGTTAAGGGTCATTTCAACCATAAAAAAGGAGAAAAAAAATGATCAAGATCGGTTTTACAAGTTACAGTTTCAGTCAGGCAGTCGGTGCCGGAACCATTGATTTTCTCAAATCAATCGAAGTTGCAGCTGAATATGGTGCAGAACACATCGAAATTGCCCGTGATCTCAGCACCACCCCTGAATTGATCGAACCGGCAGTCGCAACAGCAAAAGCCCAGAATCTGGAAATTTCCAGCTATACGATCGGTGCAAACTTTGTTCAGCCCGATGCGGAAGCTGTGAAAAAAGAAGTGGAACGGGTCAAAGGACAGATCGAAATCGGCGCAAAGCTCGGCGTTACAAGAATGCGTCATGACTGCGGCTGGCGTCCCATTCCCGAAGCAACGGTCGAACAGTTTGAAAAAGAATTGCCCCTGTTCGTTGACTGCTGCGGAGAACTTGCAGATTATGCTGCAAAATACGGTATCACCACAAGTATCGAAAACCATGGATTTTACGTTCAGGGTAGTGAACGTGTCAAACGTATCGTTCTCGGTGTGAACCGTGCAAATTTCAGAACAACTCTTGATGTCGGAAACTTCCTTTGTGTTGATGAAGATCCTGTCTCTGCAGTGATGAATAATATTTCCATTGCCAGCATGATCCACTTCAAGGATTTCCATATCAAACGCAGCACTCCGCCCACAGAAGCCGGTTATATCAAGACAGCTCACGGAAACTATCTCCGCGGCGCTCTTACCGGTGATGGCGATGTGGATCTGAAACGGATCAGCAAGATCATCAATGAATCCGGTTATGATGGATGCCTTTCCATTGAATTTGAAGGCTGGGAAGAATCCTTGTTTGCATGTTCCAGAGCAATCAAGAACGTGAAAGCTCTGATGCGCGGATAATTTGACAGGAGGGCTGGGGAACAATTCCAATAAAGTTGTTCCCCGCTCCAGAAATCTTAAATCGGATATTATCGATTATTTTTCATGAAACCGGAACCGGATTCCGGTTTCAATTTTTTTTTGGGGGGATATACACATCTCTCTGCTACACAATGATTTACAGATCGTATATCCCGGAACCGGAAGAACAAGGCTTTTTATTTATCCCAGAGGGGGATCAGTTCTGCCAGATTGTTCAGAGTGTAATCCGGGGTGTCAGACTCCGGCGCACCGGGATGGTAAATGTAACAAGTGACTGTCCCTGCGTTGGTTCCGACTGCGATATCTGTCTGCAAACGGTCACCGCACATGAGACATTCATCGGGTTGGATCCCCAATTTTTCTGCGGCGGTGATCAACATACCGGGATCAGGTTTTCCGAGAACGGTCATCTTCTTTCCGGTCGCCGTTTCCAGACATGCAGTCAACGCACCGCAGTCCACCAGAAACGTGGGCTGGTCAGTGGGACAGAAGACGTCAGGGTGAGTTGCGAAAGAGGGAATATCGTTTGACATGAACCATGCGGCACGGCACATTTTTTCGTAGTCGATGGTTTTATCGAATGCCAGGATGACGGCATCAGGATTTTCTTCCACGAGTTCAAAACCGGCTTCTTCAAACTCCGGACGGATGGTGGGAACGCTCAGAAGATAAAGTTTTTTGATTTCGGGGCGTTTTCTCTGAAGGTAAGAGATGCAGTAGTTTGTGGAGCTGTAAAAATCTTCCGGAACGGCGGGCAGACCCATGCGGGTGAGTTTTTCCGCATAGTCATTCATTCCGCAGGAAGAGTTGTTGGTCAGAAAGGTATAACCGATGCCTCTGGACTTGAGGAAATCCAGAAACGGCTGGGTTGTAGGGTACATGGTTTTTCCCTGATAAATTGTTCCATCCATATCAAGGAAAACGTGTTTGACTTTGGAAAGTTTGCTCATATTATGAACTCCATGAGATTAATTTTTCGGACGGAAGAGCGCGGCGCAGATTCCGGCGGGGAGAAATTTTCCGTTGCCGTCGGGGATCAGCATCTCTTTCGGTTGGATGTATTCCGCATCTTCCGGGAAGACAGCGGTAAGACATCTAGCCAGAGATACCGGAGAGAAGCCGGGGGAGTGGCAGCTGAGAAGCAGGAAGTGAGGCTTGGAGAGATCAAGAATGGCTCTGCAGTCAAGGAGCAGTTTTTCCAGACCTGATTCGATTTTCCAGACTTGTCCCTGAGCACCTCTTCCGAAACTGGGAGGGTCGAGGACGATCCCGTTATATTTTGTGCCTCTGCGCTGTTCTCGGGCTGCAAATTTCATAGCATCGTCGCAGATCCAGCGGATGCGGTTTGCCGTTGCCGGGTTCAGTGACTGATTCCGTTTTGCCCATTCAATGATCCCTTTGGAGGAGTCAAGGTGCGTTGCTTCCGCTCCGGCTTCTGCCATTGCGAGAGTTGCTCCGCCGGAGTAGGCGAAAAGGTTCAGGGTTTTAGGGGTACCGGGGATCTGTTTGACACAATCCCGGAGCCAATCCCAGTTGCCAGCCTGTTCTGCGAAAAATCCCAGATGACCGAAGTTTGTCGGACGGGAGAGAAGAGTCAGACCGCCCCATGAAATTTTCCATTCGTCAGCGTGTTTTTTCTTCCAGTTCCAGATTCCGCCGCCGGTGGATTCCCGATGAAATTCAGCATCGATGTTATCCCATTCTTTCTGGGGCAGGGTTGGTTTCCAGAATGCATTGAGAGCAGGGCGGATGATACGGTAAGGTCCTGCCTGTTCCAGTTTCCGGCAGTTACCGGAATCCAGCAGACGGTAGGGTAAAATATCTGCCATAGATCAAAACTCCTTGGAGTGGTAAACGATTTTTCCTTGAACGACGGTCATTCTGACGGTGTTTGTCTGACAGTCGAAGAATGTGATATCGGCTTTCTTGCCGGGTCTGAGTTCACCTCTTGTAATCAGCCCCAGATCCCGTGCCGGGTTACTGGTGAAACAAGCGGCTGCAAGTGTCACCGGAAGATTTGCATAGTTGATCAGATGAGCCCATCCTTTTTCCAGAGTTGTGGTGGAACCTGCGATAAGACCGTCACGGCGGACGATCCCGCCTTCCACGTCGACATCGGAATTCTGGGGGGAGACGTCGATTGCATTGCTGACTCCGATGATCATATCCCGTGGTTTTACACGGCTTGCGAGGTCAACCATTTTCGGATGGAGGTGCCCGCCGTCAACGATGAGTTCGACAGAGACCTGGTCATCCGTCAATGCAATCAGCGGAAGATCGGATCTTCTCTGCTGGAGCTGGGGCATTCCGTTGAACAGGTGAGTGCAGCGTCTTGCTCCGGCGTCAATTGCCCGCTGCGTTGCTTCGCCGTCTGCCATACTGTGTCCCATGGACGGAATTACGCCGTTTTCCAACAGGAGTTCGATGAGTTTTTCTGCACCGTCCAGCTCCGGGGCAAAGGTCATGATTTTGATTCTTCCGTTTCCGGCTTCCATCAGTTCCCGGGCGAAACCGAGATCTATCCCGCTGATAAAATCCTTGTTTTGGGAACCGGCTTTTTCTGTATTGATGAACGGTCCTTCCAGATTGATAGCAATCGGGTCCGCACCGTCATACTCTTCTTCGATGAGCTTTGCCAGAGCGGCAACATTCCGGATCATCCGGTCTTTTTCATCGGAAACAAGAGTGGGGAAGAAAGCAGTAACACCGTGCCGGGCGAGATTGACGGACATTTTATTCAGATCGTCCCGGGTGGATTTCCATGCGTTTGCAGAGTCGAAGCCACCGGCACCGTGAACATGGCAGTCGATAAGCCCCGGCATGGCGAAACAATCGGACATGTCGATGATTTCCAGACCGGGTTCTTTCATGAAAGCAGAAGCCCCACCGAGCGCAATGATCCGTTCTTTTTCACAAAGGATCGCACTGTCCGGAATGTTTTCATGCGGGGTCAGACAATGATCGATGTAATAAAGTTTTCTGTTTTTTCCGGCTGCCATAAAAAATCTCCAAATGATTACTTCTGTATTTTACCACATTTTTTGAAGATTTCAAATAGAAAAAGAGGTACAAATGAAAGAAAATCATCGGTTGACATGAAAAATCTGCGCAGAAAACGGCATGAGGCCGCTTTTTTATCACAGAAAGGAGGAACAATGACGCTTCAGACAGCGTATCCCGAAGAGTCCGGAATTCCGGAACAGTATCGGGAACTCTACAGCAGAACCGAAGATGGGATCTGGCGTTTGACCGGGATCGAGGGGATCCGGACAACCGAAGAGACCAACGCTTTGGAGACAGCTTTGAACCACGAGAGGGAGGAGCTTTCTTCCCTGAAAAAACTTGTGGCATCCATCGGAAAAAAGCCGGAAGATCTGGCAGCGTTCGCCGCAGAACATGAGCAGCTTGTGAACGGTTTGGCAGAAACCAGAGAAAAACTGGATTCCTGTACAGAACAGATCCGCAGAGAAAAAATCGAAAAATCTCTCCGGAAAGCCGCTGCAGAAAAAGGTGTCCGCACCGAGGCTGTCAATGATGTTCTTGCAAGAGCCGCCGCCTTTGAACTGCTGGATGATGACCGCATTATCATCCGCATCAACGGAGAAGAGCTTTCTCCGGAACAATGGCTGGAACAGCAGCTCAAACAATCGCCCCATTGGCTGGCACCGTCAAAATCCGCAGGTGCAAAAGGGTTCGCCGGAACCTTCAAACATCACTATTCCGCACCGGCTTCCATCGCGGAAATCATTTCAGATTCCTGGAACAATAACAAAAGGAGTTAAACTATGCCTACACTTTATGAAATCGCAACCTCTCTCAAAAACAATCAGCAGACAGTCGTCGATGCAATCACCTGTGAAGCCCCCATTCTCCGTGATCTTCCCATGGAAGAATCCAGCCACGGTCTCTGGAACATCTATGAAAGCATGAACGGAGTCACCGGCGGTGATATCGTCGAACAGGATGCAAAACTGCCCACCGTCGGAGTCGAATCCGAGTTGAAACAGACCGATCTTTCCATCATCGGCGGTGAAATGGAAGTCGGGGAAGATACTGCCCGGAAACTTGGCGGTCCTGCTGCTTATTTCGCAAGAAAAGCAACTCCCGTTCTCCGCAAAACCGGTATGTCCGCTGAACACCGTATTCTTTACACCGGATTCCGTGAGTTCGCGTTGCAGAACAATAACGTGATCTCTGCCGGAGGAAGTGCCGGAACAAACTACTCCATCCTCTGCGTGCATTATGTCCCCGGAGAAATCACCGGCGTTTATGATGCAGAAGGTTTCGGTGATGGAAAAACCTTTGATCTTGCACCTATTGCAGGCGGTAACCTTTACAAAAATGCAGAAGGTAAACTGGTTTACGGTATGCGCCTGAAAACCTATTTCGGTCTTCAGCTCGCCAACCCCGATTATGTTTCCGCAATCGTGAACTGCGATATCGCAAACGACAACGAGTCTGCCAGAACATTCCCCACAGCAATGATGATCGATGATCTTCTTGTGAACGCAAAAGCCGGACAGAATACCTTTATCTTCTGTCATCCCAAGGTGAAATCTTACCTTGGCAGCACCTGTAAACTGGATCGTCTTTCTGTTCAGGGAAATGGCTTCTCCACTGTCATCGATGCCTGGAACGGTGTGCCGATCATCACCAGTTTCAACTTCGATAACGGCACTGAAGAAAACGTCTCACTCTGATTGTGTTTTGGAGAAAGGATCTGACAATGTCGAATCATGAAACGATCATATCCGAACTCCATGCATATCAGGGAGATATTTTCCGGGAGCTGACACTTCCTGCACAGGGAGCCGCAGTCAGCCGTGTGTTCCGTGGTTCCGGTATTCAATCCGGAACCCGGATCGTGGCGGCAGCTTTGACCGACTTCGCTTTGAAAGAAGGGGAACAACTGATGTTTGAACTTCAGGAATCCGATTCCGGAAAAGGTCCTTTTTTCAGACGGAACATCATTGCAACTATCTCCGGATCAAAGTGTTATGTCCCCGGTGATGAGATCATGCGGTTCACTCCGGAAAAGGGAACAAGGCGTTTTTTGAGATTGAAAGTCTCTGACAATGCCGATCTTTCTTCCTCTGTGATCACGGCTTATCTTGTCCGGAAAAGCTGAGCCGTTTTTTATAACCTTGCCCGCTCCGGTTCGCCGGAACGGGCTTTTTTTCAAGGAGTTTATTTTATGTTGACTTATGCTGAAATCCCCGAAGCGGATTCCTTTTTTGCAGGGCGTTCCGATGCTGCTCACTGGCAGAATTTGAGTGATGAAATCAAACGTTCCGCACTGGAACAGGCAACACAGATTCTTGACAGCGCATTCGATTGGAAAGGTTCTCCTGCAAAGGAAAATCAGCCGCTTCGCTGGCCGAGAAAAGATGTTGTCGATCTTGATTCTCTGCCTGTCGATCCTGAAACAGTTCCGGCAAGAATAAAAATTGCTGCGATGGAACAGGCTCTTTACATGACTGATCCGCTGCGGAAACTTGCAGAAAACGGCATTAAAAACGCATCAACAGGTGCTATGAGCCTTTCTCTGGATCCTGCACGGAAACAGGAGCTGCTCTCTCCGGCGGCAATCACGGCTGTCCGCGGGTTCGGTTCATTGCGGATCAGCGGAAAATCCGGTGCAAAATGCGGTTCCGTTTTCAGAGGCTAGAGGCTGAATCTCCAGCCAGAAAACCACCGGAAAACGCCCAACGGATGTGATATCCCCCGCATGGTCCGGATAAATCCAGGATCTCTCCGGCAAAATAAAGACCGGGGACGATCCTGCTTTCCAACGTTTTCGGGTTCACTTCAGAAAGCTTCACCCCGCCTTTCATTGCCATGGCGCAGTTCATCGGACCAACCCCGGCGACCGTCAGCGGAATCCCTTCGCCAAGTAATTTTACCAACTTCTCTCTGGAATCGCTTTTCAGTTCGCAGCAGCGGGATTCTTCTGCCCCAGCCATCGCCGCAAAACGGTCTGCTAGCGCATGAGGAAAATATTTTGCAAGCCACGTCCGGACGAGCTTTGTTTTCCCTTCCACCCGCATGAGTTCCAATTCATTCCGCCAGAATCCAACAGTGTGTTCTGCACAGGGTCGGAACAGGATTTTGAACTCAGATTCTTTCGCCGCACCGGCTGCGATCTCTCCTGAAAGATCCAGCGCACAGGGACCTGAAAAACCTTTGTGGGTGAAAAGTAATTCTCCATGTCCGGAATGTTTGTTCCGGCCTTTCCCGAACTCGATTGCCGCATCCGGCAAGGCAAGTCCGGCATGTTCGGAAATCCATGCTTCTTTCAATGTTACGGGTGCAAGTTCCGGATATGTTTCCGTTACAGTATGCCCCAACTGTTCTGCCAGTTTCAAGCCGCGATCGGTTCCTCCGAGCGTTGCAAAAGCTCTGCCGCCACAGGCAAGAATGACTTTATCGGCAGAAAGGATTTCTCCGGAATTCAATTTGATGTGAAAGCCTTCCGTGATTTCCGTTACTGCTGCTTCCGTCCGGAAAACAGCTCCGTTTCCGGCAGCTTTTCTGCGGAACGCACTGGAAATATCGGCTGCCCGTCCCGACGCCGGAAAATAATGGAATCCATCTTCTGCCGTGACCGGGACATTGTTTTCCTCCAGAAAATTCAACAAATATTCATTGGGAAAGCGGTTCAATGCATCCTGCATAAATCTGCCGTTGCGACCGAATTTTTCCATGAAAGCCAACGGTTCAAGCGTATTGGAAAGATTGCATCTTCCTCCGCCGGATGCACGCAGTTTGACACTCAATTCCGGCATCCGTTCCAGTACGGTGACATCTGCTCCGTTACCGGAAGCCGCAACCGCTGCCGCAAGTCCGGCTGGACCTGAACCGATGACGATGATTTTCATTTGACTGCCGGATCTTTCATGCCGAGTTCCCCGAAAGCCCGCTGGCGCAGCGCACAGCTGTCGCACTTCAAGCAGGGGGAACCATCTTCTTTCGGATTGTAGCAGCTGTGAGTGATGGAGTAATCTACGCCCAGTTCCAAACCTTTTTTGATGATTTCCGCTTTTGTCAGATACTGCAGCGGCGCGCGGACGTCGAACGTCCAGTTTTCATCGACCGCCTTTGTTCCGAGGGTTGCGGTAAGTTCAAAAGATTTGATAAATGCCGGACGGCAGTCGGGATACCCGGAGTAGTCCAGACTGTTGACTCCGACATAAATGGTTTTTGCTCCGATAGTTTCTGCCAATGCCGCAGCAAAGGAGAGAAAAATCGTATTTCTTGCCGGAACATAAGTGATGGGAACTTTTCCGTTATCGAGTTCTGCATCCGGGACATCAATATCAGCGGTGAGGGCAGAGCCGCCCCATTCCCGCAGGTCAAAACTGATCTGATGCCGCTGTCCGGCAGGGATCCCGGCACGGTCAATAATATTTTTTGCAGCATCCAGCTCCACCTGATGCCGTTGACCATATTGAAAAGTAAGTGTATGAACGTCAAAACCTTCTGCCTGTGCGATCGCAAGACAAGTGGCGGAATCAAGACCTCCGCTCAGCAGAACGACTGCTTTTTCTTTTTTCATGAGTAGCGCTCCTTCTCCGGGGAATGGAAGACGATCAGTTCGCCGTTCTGTTTTTTTGCGGCTTCTGTTTTTTCCAAACGTTCCCGGTAATATTCATAGAGGACACATTGTGCCCGTGTCGGTTCAAAGTTTTCTTTCCCTTTCCAGGTGCGGGAGTAGTGATAAGCAGAAAGCAGCTTTCTCCCTTTTCTGCGGTCAGAAAGAATAGTATTCAAAATAAAATCAAGCTCCTGCCGGTTCTCTTCCTTTGTTACAGGCGTCAATACTTCAATCCTCCGCCGGAGATTCCTCTGCATCAAGTCTGCACTTCCAATGTAATATTCCGGAGAACCGTTATTGCCGAACCGGAATATTCTGGAGTGTTCCAGAAAACGGTCAAGAATGCTGATAACAGTAATATTTTTTGCCGCTTTTTCCGGAAGAATATCCGGATTCAATCCGCAAATTCCACGGACAGCAAGCTCTATTTTGACATGTTTTTTTGCTGCTGCGTAAAGATGTTTTATGATCTCCGGATCGATCAGCGCATTGATTTTGATTCTGATGGAACCGGGATTCTGCTGAGTGGAAAGCTCTGCTTCCCGGTCGATCATATAAAGAATCCGGTCCAGCATGTTGTACGGCGCAACCAGTAATTTGTTCCAGACCGGCGGACTGGAAAAACCGGTGATCACATTGAAGAGAGATGAACAATCTGCCGCAATCGCTTTGTCATCAGTGAAAAAGCCGAGATCTGTGTACTGCCGTGCAGTTTTATCGTTGTAGTTTCCGGTTCCAATGTGAACATAACGGCGGATCCCGTCTGTTTCCCGCCGGACGACCAGCAGCGTTTTACAATGGACTTTCAGGTTTGCAACGCCATAGATCACGTTCGCCCCGGCACGGTCAAGTTCCAATGCCCAGTTGATATTGTTTTCTTCATCGAAGCGGGCTTTGAGTTCCACCAGAACAGTGACCTGTTTGCCGTTCCGGGCTGCCCGCATCAAGGCTTTTACAATGGGAGAATCTCCGCTGACACGGTAAAGAGTTTGCTTGATCGCAAGGACATCCGGATCGTCAGCCGCTTCATTCAGAAAGCGGATCACCGGCGAAAATGATTCATAGGGGTGATGCAGGAGGAATGAACCGTTCCGGCGGATCGCTTCAAAGATGGATTCTGTCTGTTTGACATAAATCGAATGGAGCGGCTCCATTGGCGGCGGAAGAAGATCCGGACGATCCAATGCCGCAATCTGGAAACAGGATTTCAGATTCAACAGCCCGTTGATAAGATAGACATTTTCCTTTGTGATCCCCAATTTTTCATAGAGCCATTTCCGGCTGGCAGGTGTCATGGAAGATGCAATTTCCAGACGGATCACGGGACGTTTCGCATTCCGCTGAAGCGCATCACGCATCTCAACAAGCAAGTCTGCAACCGTCTCTTCATCAATGGAAAAATCCATGTCGCGGGTCACCCGGAATGCAGAACACTCCACGACCTGACAGCCATTGAACAGAAGGTCAATATTTCCGGAAATCAAATCATCCAGTGCCAGAAACGAACATTTTGAACCACTGTTTTCCACTTCGATAAAGCGCGGAAGCCCCTGCGGAACTTCCATCAGAGCATAACGTTCCTGCTTATCATCGGGACGGTGCACACGGATCAATAATTCCAGTCCCAGGTTCGGGAGCAGGGGGAACGGATGACTTTGATCGATGCCGATGGGAGTAAGAACCGGAAGAATGTCAGAAATGAAAAATTTACGCAGGTTCTCTTTCTGAAGAGCTGAAAGACTTTCCCATTTTTTCAAACGGATCCCTTCCGCTTCCAATGCCGGAGCGATCTCAGAATGAAACAGTTTGTATTGTCGGTTGACCAATGCTTTCGCACGGGCGTTGATCTGCTCAAACAGCTCTTTTGCATCGATCCCGGAGTGATCTTCCTTTTTATACGCAGACCGGTTGATCCCAGCAACCCGCACCATGTAAAATTCATCCAGATTTCCACTGAAAATAGCAAGAAATTTCAGTCGTTCCAATGGCGGCGTGGAGTGGTCGGCAGCTTCATCCAGAACTCTTGCATTGAATTCCAGCCAACTGAGCTCCCGGTTCAGGATCTTTTTGGCTGTTTTTTTCATTTTGCAGGACCCGTTGTTGAAAGTGAAACGACCATTTCTTCCTGCATGGGAACTCCGCGCTGGTCATAAGTTCTGCCGTATGACCGCTGGGAATCCAGCACCGGAAAGAGCTTTTCGGAAAATGCAAAACGGAAAATCCCGTCTTCAGGATACTGTGTCGGAAGATGAATGGTTTCGATAGTATTCTTTTTGACAGCTGAGAGATCAACTCCAACACCATTGAGCCAGATCACCGGGCGCACTTCTGCACAAACAACTGCAACGGACACAATCACCGGTGTTCCCGGCTTGATCTCTTCTTTCAAAACAAATTTCTTATTCAGTTCAGGCGCACTGTAAGCCATCCAGCCCCCAAGCATCCGGGGTCCATTGTCATAAATAAGACGTCCCCCTTTCCGGTTCGGAACATTGACCCCGTCCGGACGGACCGCCTTCATGACTTTCGGTTCATAATAACCTCTATAGTAATCGTATCCCGGATAAACGATAAACCAGGAGAGAAGCAGAACGAATGCACCGATAAAGATGTGTTTCGGACGATTCTGCAGGGTACAGAGTTTTTTGTAAAGGAAATAAATTCCGCATCCTGCAAGCACGCACATCAAAGGTACGCAAGGAACCCGGAAACGGGCAAGAATATAGAATGCTGCCATAGCAAAACAATAAAGCAGAACAAACAGGATTGCAATCAGAAGCCTTTCTTTTCCTTTGAACATTTTCCGGAGACTTAAAAAGATGCAGACCAGTGCCGCAACCATAATGATCCCTGTCGGAATAAACCGGAATGCATTCATGATCGGTGCGACTTTGATTGCCTCTTCCGGAGAAATATTGTTGGGGATCTCTTTCTGATCCCAGAAAAGATAAACTTTGCGGAACTGTAATTCCAGAAAAGCGAGCGGTTCCTCCTTTGCCCAGGAATAAATCCGCTTTGCTATAGAAACTTCTTTCTCTTTTTCCATCCATAACTGATAGGTTTCCGGATAGAATAAACCTCCGGGCGTGGCTTCCGGAGAGTTCCCCAGTGCAAGCACATTCCCGCCTGCTGTGGAGGGACCCTGCAAGGATCCGTACTCAATAGAGTTGACCGCCATGAACGGCAGCTGCGGCAGGATCGTTCCCAAAAGTACAACACTGCAGGCTATAGCCGTAAATTTCAGCCGTTTTTCTTTTTTGCGGGATGCAAACCATACTGCGAGAAAAATCGCCGGGAGAAAAATCCAGGCGTTTCCACGTGACAGAATCGCAAAGGATAAAACCACACCCACACAGAGCCATTGCCATAACTTGTTGTTGCTCCAGGCAAAAAAGACCAGATACAAGAGCAAAATCAGCCAGAAGGACTGCATGGTTTCCAGCAAGGCATAAGGGGTGTAAAGAATACAAATCTGGGAAAGCGCAAGTAAACTTGCGGCAATATATCCGGCTTTTTTACCGGCGATCCGGGCAGCGATCAGCCCGGCAAGAAATACTGCCGCCGCACCGCATAAACTCTGTGCAATGATCACCGGAATCACGGAATCTTTGCTGAATATGCGAACAATCGGCAGAAATACACTGTAATAGAACGGCTGGTAATAAAATTCCCGCGGGACATCCCCGGAAAGGATCTCCCGCGACAAATGAAGATAAGTCCACATATCCGTGACTTCCGGCGGAGTTGCAACTCTCCCGTCACCACGGTAAAGCTGGAACCCGGCAAGCAGACGGATCAACAGTCCCGCCAAAGCGATGATACCGTTGAAGATCAGAAATTTTCGATCCCCGGTGGACTTCTTCACGATACTGCCCTCCGCCGATCAGAAGGAGAGAAGTTCTTTTTCTTTTTCTGCAGCCAGCTTGTCGACACCGGCAATATAGCTGTCTGTCATCTTCTGGATATCTTCCAGCAGTGTCTTCAGTTCGTCTTCGGTCAGTTCAGAGTTCTTCTGAGCTTTCTTTGCTGCATCGTTTGCATCACGGCGGATGTTACGCATGGAAACACGGGCATCTTCCGCGCGGGACTTGACCTGCTTGGTCAGAGCAACACGGCGTTCCTGTGTCAGAGGGGGAATGGGAAGACGGATGATGCGTCCATCACTGACAGGAGAAATACCGATATTGGATTCGGTGATCGCCTTTTCGATGGATTTGACTGCGCTCTGATCCCAGGGCTGAATGGTGATCAGGCGGGCTTCCGGTGTATTGATACCGGCAATGTCTTTGATACGGGTCTTGGATCCGTAGTAATCAACCAGAATGTTTTCAACGAGTGCAGGGGATGCTTTGCCGGTGCGGATAGCGGAAAAATCCACTTTCATCGCTTCTTCGGATTTCATCATGCTTTCTTCCATGTTGTCGAGCAATTCGCTTGTGTCCATTTTTGAACCTCCATATTTTATTTTTCAGTTGTTTCAGGAAACGACGGTTCCGACGCTGTTGTCGCCGGAAAGTATTTTCATCAGAGCATTCGGCTCATCAAAGTTGAAAATCACAATGTGCAGATTGTTGTCGCTGCAAAGAGAGAACGCTGTGGAATCCATGACTCCCAGCTTCCGGGAAAGAACTTCTGCAAAAGAGATAGTCTCAAACCGTGTGGCAGTCGGATCTTTCTTCGGGTCGGCAGTATAAACACCGTTGACCTTTGTCGCTTTCAGAAGAGCCTGACAGTTCACTTCCAGCGCACGCAAAGCACTTGCGGTATCTGTGGTGAAGTGGGATAACCCGGTTCCGCAGGCAAAAATCACAAGTTTTCCTTCAGAAAGCTGTTTCATGGCAAGATCACGGTTGAACCGCTGAATGAAAGGTTCCATTCCGATGGCAGAATGAACTTCCACATCGACTCCGGCTGCCAGAAACGCATTTTTAAGACAAAGGGAGTTCATTGCAGTTGCAAGCATTCCCATCTGATCTGCGGAAACACGATCCATTCCGCTTTTTGCGCCTTTCAGGCCGCGCCAGATATTTCCTGCTCCGACGACCAGAGCGATTTCCACGCCAAGTGTCATTGCCTCTTTGACCCGTTCCACAACACTGGAAACTGCTTCCGGATCATATCCGAAACCCTGTTTCCCCTGAAGAGATTCTCCGCTGATTTTCAGCAAAACTCTTTTATAAACTGATTTTCCCATATTTCACTCCGTAGGATTTTCGGGAAATATAATCCATGTTCCCCGATAATTCAATCTGTATAATACTGATTTTTACGGAAAAAATCAAGTTTTATCCGGAAACTTTCAGAAAAACCTCACTTTTCCGATATTGAAAAGCAATTCTGCGGTGTTATATTACATTAGCGCTGTTCCCCATACAGGTTGGTAAATCCTTCTGCTATTTTAACTTTAAGATGGCATTTCGATTTTTACGTCGTAAAAATCGGAATGCCGCAAAAAGGTTTGGAAAAAAGGGGTGGAGTTTAAGGAGGGGAAAAAGGACCTTTCCTAAAAAGGGCTTTTTCCCCTCCTCAAGTAACAACCTTTATTGGGAACAGAGCAATTACATTAAAGAAATTCAATACTTCAGGAGTAAAAATGTATCCTTCAAAAGTACCGGGAATCACTGCTGAAATCGAACGCCGGATCAGACGGGAAATCTATTCTGATAAATTACCGCCGGTTTCCGTTCTTCAAACGCAGTTTTCCGTGGCAAAACAGACCATAACGGAATCTGTCAGACTGCTTTCCGAGCGCAGAATCGTGAAAAGCGGGGCAAAACGGTGCGGGGTGCAGATCTGCCGGGAAAATCTGCAGTCTGGAAAAATCGTGATCATTTACCGCGGAGAAAGCCGTTCTCTGCTGTCAAAATTGGCAAATGAGATCCGGCTGGATGGATTGACTCCATATCCGGTTGCTTTGAACAAAATTCAGCCTGTCTCCCAGATCACTCAGAATGATGTCCGCGGCGTTATTTTTATTCACAGTACTCTGACGGTGGAGTTGGCAGAAACTCTGATGAAAGCCGGAATTCCGTTTGTCTCCTGCAATCAGCTTTTTTCCTCCCCGAAAGTCGATACCATTGATTTTGATTTGGAACATGACCTGAACTGGATGGTACAGTCTCTTGTTTCACGGGGGTACCGCAGGATCGGACTTTTCTACTCCGGTTCGCTGGAGGGGTTCAACGATTATTTCTGGAAACGGTTCCGCCAGATCAAACGCCGTTACGGTCTGCCCTGCGAATCTTATGATGATATCGCTGTGAACTGGGATGACACTCATTACAACCGGCTGAAACATACCTTTTCCGAGATTCATCGGAGAGGGTGTTGTCCGGAAGCGTTGATCTCATTTTTTGATCTCAGGTCAGTCGTTGCTGATGCCATTGCAGAAAGCGGGATCCGGCTGCCGGAAAAATTTCTCTTTTTTGTGTTCCGCTCTTTCTCCGTTCCGAACCCGGTTCCGGAAAACGGGATCTATACTTTTTATATGAAACCGATCATTTCAAATCTCTGGATCACCGGTTACAACAGACTGCGGGAGCTGATGTTCTCGACTGTTCCTTTGTCTCCGAAAAATCAGTTGATCCACAGGGATTTGTATATGGATCACGAATTGCCGCTGCTTTGAGGTTTTATCCTAGCTTGAGGCGTTTTTTGGCTCTTGAAAAACTTGAAAATGCCTGACCTCTCTATTATATTGTTTCCAGAACATTAAACACAGAACAATATTATGAGGTTACAGGATGAAATCTGATGCTGCTCAATTGGAGAAACAGTTAAGAACTTTGACGCACGATCTCTTTTCCAGTAAAGATCTGGATCCATGGGTCAGGGAATGCCGGGATATCTACTCCCCCGGTCATAGAGATGCTTTCATCGGAAACGGTTTGATCGGTTTGAGAGTTCCCCCCGAAGGCGAACCCTCCGTTTACCCCGTGTTCCATGCCGTGAAAATGGCTCCCGGCGGAACTCAGATGCACGGCTTGTGGGATGATAAAGGAATGGTCCCGACATTCAACTTCCTCGGTTTGAAGATCCAGCACGGAAGAATGGTTTTCCGCCGCGACAGCGGAGCGATCCTCAATTATGTTCAGAAACTGGATTGGAAGACTGCAACCGTCACAACCGAATGTGACTGGCACCACTGGGGATGCGTCTTCCACATCGAAACGAAAATCTGGCTCTCCCGTTCCAATCAGAATCTCGGCTGTGTTGAAACAACCATCACCAGCGACAGAGATACCGGCTTTTCCGTTATGGATATCGTCGACGGCAGTTTTATCCCCGGCAGCACGCCCATGGAATATAAACTCGGAACATTCTACATGCTTCCGAAAGTTGTCTCTTCCCGGTTCGGCGGACATCAGGTCGCTGTTGCAACAACACTTACCATCGACGGCAATGAGGCTCCCGGTCATGTGGAGTGTACCCCCGGCGGTTATGTCCGGCAGAATGTGATCATGATCAAGAAAGATACTCCCTGCAGGATCGTGAAGTATGCTGCCATGGTTTCCGATGCGGCAAGTGAAGATCCCATTAATACCGCCGCGACACTTGCCGGTTATGCCATTGAAAATCATGAAACGATGCGCGCCGAACATGAAAAAGCATGGGCGAAACTCTGGGAACACAACATTGAAACCGACCATCCCGGTGTTCAGATGCTGGTCAATGACGGCTTGTATCACCTTTATTGCAATCTGGATGAACACGGCAAAGGCGGCGTTCCCGGTCCCTGCGGACTCAGCGGAAATGCCTGGGCAAATCATATTTTCTGGGATGCGGAGACATGGAGTTTTCCGCCTGCCGCACTGATGAACCCGGGCATGGCATCCAACTACATCAAATACCGTGTTGATTCTCTGCCCGGAGCCCGGCGGAACGCTGCGGCACTCGGTCTGCCCGGAGCCCTGTTCCCGTGGGAAGGCGGAAAGAGCGGCGATGAACTGATCCCCGGTCTGATCTACTCCAAACAGCACCATATCAACGCCGATGTTATTCTGGCAATCTGGAAATATTATCTTGTAACAGGAGATGAGACTTATCTGAAAGAACAGGCGGCAGAATTGATTTTTGCCTGCGCTGATTTCTGGGCGGAGAGAGCAGTCTATAATGAAGAAAAGGACCGCTATGAGATCCTGAAAGTCTGCTGTCCGGATGAAGGCGCACGGATCCAGAACAACAATGCTTTCACCAACTACGGTGCAAAATTCTCCCTGGAACTGGCTGAAAAAGTTGCCAGGAAACTGAATCTTGAAGTCAAGCCGGAGTGGGGAGAAGTTGCCGGAAAACTCTGGATCCCCGTTGAGGAAGAAAAGCAGTATATCATTGAGTTTGAAGGTTATTGCGGACAGGAAGTCAAGCAGGGTGATGCCATTCTTCTGATCTATCCCATGGAAATGCCCATGACAAAGGAAATGGCAAAGAATACTTGCGATTATTACCGTGACAAATACCCGGCACAGAAGATCATGATGAGTTCTGCTATTCACGGAATCATTGATGCCCAGCTGGGCGATGCAGAAGCGAGCTGGAAGATGTTCCTGGATCTTCTTCCCCATTTCCGGGGCGATTATATGCTGGTTTCCGAAGCCCCCTACAATGAAACGATCTCTCTTCTGACCGGTATCTGCGGTATGCTTCAGCTGGTCATGATGGGGTGGGGCGGTCTGCGGATCCATGATGACGGCCTGAAAGCTGCTCCCAACTTGCCGGATGCTGTCAATTACTTGAAGATCAAAGGACTTCACTATATGGGTGAGGTCTACGATCTCTCTGTCGACAAAACAGGTTTTGAACTGAAAAAAAGATAACATAACGGAAGGAGTTTTACAATGAAGAGTTTCAGAAGAAATTATTTGCGGTACTTCACCCTTATCGAATTGCTTGTTGTGATTGCGATTATTGCGATCCTCGCAGGTATGCTGCTGCCTGCGTTGAACAATGCAAGATCATCCGCACGGATGACCAACTGCAAAAACAACATCAAGCAGATTTCAACGACCCTTATTCAGTACGCTGATGATTTCCGGGGAAGTTTGCCGACTGTTTCCAATGACGGCAGTCACAGCTGCTGGGCGGTCACTTATCTGAAATATGTCGGCGTTTCCGATCCCAGACCGATTTACAACATCCGTTATACCGGGGCGGCTCAGTGGAGAAAAGAGTTCCGCTGCGACTTCGTTTCCAAGAGTGATGTCACCTCCCGCCGTGCAATGAACTGTAATCTCTCCAACTGTTATCCTTTGAGTTCCGCACTTGCACCGTCAAACCGCGGTGACGGCGGTGTGATGTACACCGGAAGTGCATTCCCGAAACCGATTTCCAGTTATAAAAATCCCAGCAGTATTTATATGGTTCTTGAAGGGACTGCATGGTGCTATTTCCAGCTGGGCGGCGTTCAGTTGAATCAGTTGATCCCAAATCATCAGGAAAAAATGAATATCGCATTTCTTGATGGTCATGTCGGAATTGAAAAATATGAAACCGTCTGGTCCAAAACAACCGGAGGCGGTGCAGCCAATACCAACTACAAATATCTTCCCTGGCGTGATGAAATCGCGCCCTGATATAATGAGAGGAGAAATATAAAAAATGAAATTTTTTACTGCACTTTTTACGGGAGTTCTGTCTCTGACATTGTCAGCACAAATCTCCATCGCATTGCCGGATAACCCGACAGCCTCTGAAAAAATGGCGGCTCAGGAGCTGGCGGAACATTTCAAACTTGCCACCGGAAAAGATACTCCCATCGTAACCGGAAAGCCTTCCGGAAAAGTCATTTACATCGGAACTCACCCGGAAGCTGTCAAAATCGCCGGAGCCCGGAAATATAAGAAAGAAGAGTGGCAGCTGACTGCAAGAGATGCCGATACTCTTGCCGTTACAGGCGGAGAACCCCGCGGGGTTATCTATGCCGCTTATGAGTTCCTGGAAACAGATCTCGGCGTGATCTGGCTGGATGAATGGAGCGTTCATGTCCCGGAACACAAAGAGATCAAGTGGGCTGCAAACCTGAAACGGAAAGGGGAACCATCTTTCCCGTACCGCAGCGTTCATACTTATTTCGGTGCGCCCAGAGACCTTTATTTCAAACATATGGCGCGCAACAGGATGAACCATTTCCATGACCGCATGATCTTTTCCGGTCCGGCATTCGATCGCGGCGTGAACTCCGCTACCGGATATCCCCGTGCATGTCATACTTACTACAATTATACAGCGGATTGGGGCAAGGCGGAAGAAGAGTGCTTCTCATGGTCTGCATCCGCCAGAAAAAGAATCAGGGCAAAAAATGCTTCCGGTCCCGGACAGGTTTGTTACAGCAACCCGAAAACAGTTGAACTTTTCACCGCAAAACTGAAAGAGTTCATTGCCCGCGATGCAAAAACTCATCCGGTCGGACGCCGTCCGGAAATCTACTGCATTATGTCAAACGACAACAATGCAGACTGCCAGTGTGCCGGATGCCTTGCGCTGGTCAAAAAGTACAACGGTTATGCCGGTGCTTTGATTTATTTCATCAACGGGATCGCCCGGAACATCCGGAAAGATTATCCTGAGATCAAGATCATGACCACCGGACATTTGAACACAAAAAATCCCCCGGTCGGCATCAAACCGGAGCCGAATGTGATGGTTGAGATCGCGCTTCTCGGCGGTGAATATTCCGGAGAAAAACGCCAGACTCACCGTTCTTACAATCACCCCTGCAACAGGGAACAGAGAGAGCTTCTGGAAGGCTGGAGCAAGATCACAACGCTCGGGATCTGGGATTACTGGATCCTTTACGCCGAACGCTGGAAATATCCTGCAACCAATGCGCTCAATATTGCAGAAAACTTGCGTTTCTACAAAAAAATCGGTGTGAAGTTTATCTTCGCAGAAAGTGAAGAACCGGAATATACCAGCTTGCACCAGCTGCGTGTCTGGCTGGGATTGCGCCTGATGAACAATCTTGATCTGGACGAGCAGAAAGAGATCGACCGTTTTCTGGCAGCATATTTCGGAAAAGCCGCTCCTTACATGCGGAAATATCATGATTTGCTGCAGGCTGGAAACTCTGCGCTGAACGGTTCTCTCTGCGATCTTCCGCTGAACCGCAGAACAGATTTGAATGATGAGTTCTTCCGGAAAGTCCTGAAGTGGTTCGATGAAGCAGAAAAGGCAGTCGCCGGTGATCCCATCATTCTTGAACGCATCGGTCGGGAACGGATTTCTATTGATATGGCATTGCTGGATAAACGTGCAATGCTCGCAAAAGACCTTGTGCCGGACCCCGTCAAAGTCATGAACCGTCTGCACAAAAACTTCAAGATGGCAGTAAAACGTTATACTGTCGCATCCAAGCAGAAACGCCGTCTGGATGAGATGGCTGTTTACTGTCAGAGCATTTCCGCAAATGTTCCTGCGCTGAAAGGATTTGAAAACAAAAAAGTGATTGCTGATTGTGCCTGGCCGGTTCTCACGGATGACAAGATGATTACCGTCATTGATGACCCTGAAGCATTCGGCGGAAAGGCGGTTGGTTTTATTGAAGGCGTTCTCCCGAAACGGACTGATGCCAAAGAACTGGCTGCGCGTTTGCGCAATGACCGCGGCATCAGCATGGGCGTTTACGATTACCGTAACCGCAGATATCAGGCAAAAGCAAATCTGCCGCCTCAGATGATGCCGAAGGATGAAAAATATCACTGGTATTATCTCGGCAGAGTAAAACTTGTCGAAACCTGCTTTCTCTGGCTTCATTGGAGCTGGCGCAGTCAGCTTCAGCTCAGAGCGTTCTACGATACCTCCGACCTGAACAACGATGTGGAGATTTATGCCCATATCAAAGTCCAGGGACCGAACTTCGTCAAAGGTTCCAAAAAGAAAAACATGTACGCTACCGACCGTGTCGTGATCTGTCTTGCCGGAGTTGGCGGACCCGGTCCTGTCAGCACTCCGCTGCCCAAGGAGTTGAGCGGACGGAAAGTCTTCTCCGATCTTTCCGGTCTCTCTCTTCCTGTCTGGCGGTTTGATACGGTCTACGATCCGGATTCCCTCTATGGAACAGCTCTGAAACTCGGCAGCAAGAGCACCCACAAAGGCAGAGCATTGGCGATCGGAATGTATGATGAAATCGGACGGAAGATGGTGAAACGGATCCAGCCGAAAGTGATTCCACAGGATGAAAAATATCATCTGTACTCTCTGGGCGTCCGGAAAGTTCCGCAGAAAGGATATATTTTTGCTCACAGTTCCGGTCTGCTCCGCGTGGAAACCGGACGTCTCTGCGACCTCCGGAAGCCTGAAAAAATGTATGAAGTCGTTGTATCTGTCAAGGTTCAGGGACCCGCTTATGTGAAAGGTTCAAAGAAAGAGGATGCTGTCTTTATCGACCGTGTTCTTCTGCTGGAACCGAAAGCAAAAAAATAAAAAGGAAAAGAATATGGAATACAGCTTTCAAACAGAATGTGATGTTGCAGTGATCGGCGGCGGGATCGCCGGAGTCGCTGCCGCAGTTGCCGCCGCAGAATCCGGTGCAAAAACGGTTCTCGTGGAAAAAACTGCATGGTTCGGCGGGTTGGCTACTACAGGATTGATCTACTTCTATCTCCCGATTTGCGACGGCTATGGTCATCAGGTTTGTTTCGGCTTGAGTGAACGTCTGTTGAAAGCTTCCATCAAATACGGTCCCGACTCCCTGAATCCCCATTGGCAGGAACCGGATTCTGCCGGGGAGGGGATCTATGACCGTTACAGAACAACATTTTCTCCTGCATCTTTCATTTTTGCAATGGATGAAATGCTGGAAGAGGCTGGTGTGGAAATCTGGCTCGATACCGTCCTGACAGGCTACTGTGAGAACGGCGGAAAAAAGGAAGTTCAGATTCGCAACAAAGGCGGAAACGGGATCATCCGTGCTTCTGTTGTTGTGGATGCCACCGGTGACGGCGAAGTTGTCCGGGAAGCGGGCGGCGAAACCCGTTCCGGAGAAAATATGCTCTGCTACTGGAGTCTGGAACATTGCAATCCGAACACCGATAGTGGTTGGAAGACTCTGGATGGAACACTGCGGGGGAAAGTCAACGGGATCATTGATAAATCTGATTTTCCATTCCATGAAACCGATCCGCGCGGTGCAACAGAGTTTCTGCTTCAAGGCAGAAAATGGGCTCGTGAAGAGTATGCCGCAGCCGGGAACCGTTCCAAACATTTCCCGGTTCTGATCCCCGCTATGGCGCAATTCCGGACAGCCGCCGCGATCAAAGGACTTTATACGATCCCGGAAGATACGCAATACCCCC
>SUVT01000035.1 GCA_015061845.1 Lentisphaerota bacterium | reverse complement strand
TTTGAATGCCGGGGTACTGCATTGCACAGGTGATTGCCTTCACCCTCAGCAAGTAACTTTTTCCACCGCCAGCCGCACCGCCATATAAAATCTCGGTTGCATCACTCAAAAAAGCCAACGCCTGTTTTTTATGCAGAGAGATTTCAGTGTTCATTGACTCCCCAAACCGTGATTTGGAATGAAACGCCCGCCCGGATATATCGTCCTTCCTGTTTCTGTTCCAGAAATTCCGCAGAAGAGGTCAGGATCCTGTAAGAGTTATTCTGAATTTCACCGGAACAGGGAGAGAAAACTCTGACGATCCGATCCATCAGGAATTCTGCCGCTTCAAATTTCCCCGGCTCATACAACACTTCTGCCACCACTTTGCCTGACAGAGTATTTTCGGCATCGGAAACCGGAGATATCTCAAAATTTTTGAAAGAACATCTCAATCGCAAATCTTTCATTTTCTCCGGCAGTAAACCGCCCTCGACTTCCGGAAAAATCCCGTAATAGAGAGCCGCCTCAACCAGTTTGTCATAAAGAAAAAGTTTGACACCCTGAAATTTAATATTCATTCTTCACCTCACCGTTTCAGTTCCAGTTCAAAAATGCCGGGACAAATCTCTTTCACAGAAAGGATGATCCATTCCACACCGTTCCGGCGCAATTTATCTTTTTGCGGAACGGGTTCAGCAGAACTGCCGCTGATGATCACATTGGCTTCTGCTGCAAGATTTCCGGAAACAGAACTTTCCTGCCGCAATTTTGCACTGAACAACGGGGAGATCCGGACCGTCTCATTATCGGAATAAGGGTGAATCATCACGGCATCACTTCCATAAACCTGAAGCATGGATTCTGCCGCAAGAGAAAACAATTCATTCATAAAAAAACCTCCTTCGCAAGTTTGCGCCCGCAGACTTGTCAACCGGAGGAGATGGTTTCAGCAATCAAACCGGGAAGCGTACCCGCAGCTCTGACACTGCTTCATCACACGGCAATTCCGGCGGAAGCCCTCTGCTATTTTCAGGGCTGCCGGAGAATCCAGGATCTCTTTCAAAGTATTCTCATGAAGATCCCCCAACGCCAAAGTTCCATGAGAATCCAGACAGCATGGCACGACCCGCCCATCGCACAAAATCCCGCAGTGGTCGATCAGCCCGTAACAACTGCCCTGCCCGCCATTTTCCCGCTGCGGTTTCTCCGGATCGGGCCACTCAAACTGTCCGTCAAAATTTGTATAAAGCCGTCCAATAACTCTGCGGTTTCTGCGACCGGGCGACGGCAGCCACTGTTCTTTCGGGATCCCAAACTGTTCTGCAAAGAAATCCAGATCCGGCGGTGCATCCTGCCACCAGCGGAAATTCAAATAGAGTTCCGGGCATTTTTCCAGTGCCTTTTTGGTAAACTCTGCAATATCCAGACGGACACGTTCCCGTTCATTGCTGGAAACTTCGTTCAGAGATTGCAAAGAAAAATTGATCTGATAGAAATTTCCGGATAGCAAATATTCTTCCAGCTTTTTCAAATGGGAAGCGTTGGTCGTCAGCTTCAACTTCAAGCCGAGCTGATGGGCAAACTCCGTGATTTTCTGAAACTCCGGATGCAGCAGCGGTTCTCCTTGAAGATGCCAGTAGACAGCCTCCGTCAGTTCTGCCGCCTGTTCCAGAAAACAGCAGGCATCCTCAAACGGCATAAACATCCGTTCTCTGGTCACTTCCGGACAGAAGCTGCACTTCCGGTCACAAATATTTATCAGCTCAAAATAGATATGCTTGAATTTTTTCATTGGACAACTCTTTCTTCAACCGCGTTCAGATTCTTGAATTTTACTGCATGTTTTGTAAAAAGTCAACCTCAATCAGAAAAAAATCATGAAGATATCTGAAAATCGGGCAGTAATCAGCATTCCCGGAGTGAAAAAACTTTTTCAACTGAAAATATATGTTAAAAATTATTTATTCTGCATTATATTACTTTTTTATAATATTTTGAGCTGAAACTTTTTTATTGAAAGGATAGATATGATCCCCAAAGGTCTTACAAAAGAAGCCGTCGAAAAAAGCCGTCAGGAACACGGTTCCAACAATTTGACTCAGATCCCGCCCGATCCGCTGCCGGATTCTGTCGTCCTTGATGTCGTTACCGGGATCGGAGTCAACAACAGTGCATCCGTCAGCAACGGTTCAATCATCGGAGGAAACAGCACGGACCGTGCCATGATGACGTTCCTCGTTGATTCCAAGCTGGATCAGAAGATCAACAAAAGTGAAGTCACAGCATTCGATGCCTTTGACTCTGCAAAAAAATATTCCAGCGTAACAGTCTCCCGCAATGGGGAAGAGTTCACTTACATCAAGGGCGCACCCGAAAAGATCCTTGCAAAGTGTGTCCGTTATGTCGATGAAAATGGTGCAGAAAAAGATTTGACCGATAAAGATGCATTGACCGCTTACATTGATACTCAGGCAGGACGCTCCATGCGTATGCTGGCAGTGGCCAAAGCAAAGGGCGGAAGCGATGATGCAGAGCTCACACTTGTCTGCCTGATCAGCATTCGTGACAATGTCCGCAAGGAAGCTGTCGATGCAATCCGGGAAGTTCAGAATGCCGGAATTCAGGTTGTCATGGTCACTGGAGACCGCAAAGAGACAGCTGTTGCAATCGCCGGAGAATCCGGTTTGCTCACCTCCCCCGATGATATCGCTTTGACCTCTGCTGAGATGGCAGAAAAGAGTGATGAGGAACTGAAACAGATCCTTCCGCACTTGCGGGTAGTCGCACGTTCCCTGCCGACAGATAAGAGCCGGCTCGTCCGTATCGCTCAGGAGCTGAACCTGGTCGTAGGTATGACCGGAGATGGAGTCAACGATGCCCCGGCTCTGAAGAAAGCTGACGTCGGCTTCGCAATGGGAAGCGGTACAGAAGTTGCCAAATCTGCCGGGGATATCACGATCCTTGATGACAACTTCCTTTCTATTGAAAAGGCGATCCTTTACGGACGAACTATGTTCCAGAGCATCCGGAAGTTCCTGATTTTCCAGCTGACCGTTAACGTCTCCGCTGTGCTGATCTGTTTCCTCGGTCCCATCCTCGGTGTGAAAGGGGATGTTGTCCTGACAGTTGTTCAGCTTCTTCTGGTGAACCTTGCTATGGATACTCTTGCGGCAATCGCATTCGGAAGTGAACCTGCTTTGAAAGAGTATATGCAGGACAAACCGATTCCCCGTTCTGAAAGTATTGTGAACAAAGATATGTTTGCCGAAATTCTTTCCAACGGACTCTATATCACCGTTCTCTGTCTTGCGATCCTGTTCTGGAAACCGCTCCATAAACTTTTCGGAACCTGCGACATCGTGTATCTTCGTTCCGCTGTTTTTGCCACCTTTATGATGGCGATCACGTTCAACGGATTCAATGCACGCAGCACCCATTTCAACCCGCTCAAGGGAATCACGAAAAACAGCAACTTCATTATTGTTATGCTGGGAATCATCTGCTTGCAGTTCCTCTTTGTGACATTCGGCGGAAAGGTTCTTTCTGTGACTCCGCTGACACTCAAGACATGGGGTATCTGTGCAGGACTTGCATTCCTTGTGATCCCGCTGGAAACAATCAGATCACTGATCTTCTCCAGACGGTCATGATCCCCGGAAAAGGGAGTTTTTTGCATTCGCTCAGACGAACAGCTCACATTTTTTCCGGGAATTCTTATCCGGAACGATGTAACCGATGGTCCAGTCTCCATCAGAAGATTGATATAATGCAGCCCCCTGAACATAACCGCACCAGTCATCCTGCCGGAACGGATAAACGTTCAGCGGAAGCAGAAGTGCAGCGATAACAATATCATGGGATGCCAGGATCGTGTTTTTCTTCTCAAATGTTGTCGTTGTGAGGAATTCCAGCAACCGTTTATGGTACACCGGAAGCGGAATCATCCGATCCGCCAAACCCGTTGTGAAATACTGATTCAGCAACACGGGGATATTTCCATTGTCAAGCGTAATATCGAGGTCCTCCGGTGTCTCAAACTGAGCTGTATCACAAATAATACTGTGAAGCTTGATTTCAGAAGCCTTGAAACCTGCGCCATCGATCAATGCCAGAATCGTCTCTATCGCCCGCTTACGGGGAGATGAACCGAAACAGATATCCTGCATCCCGCGCAGAAATGTTCCGCACTGGAGTGCATATTCTCTGCCTTCAACCGTCAGCCCCGGATCATGAGTACCGTTCCGTAAAGATTCCCGGTAAGAATGACGGAGAAGTAAAACTGTCTTTGCTGAATGAGCCGCAATCTCCGGCATATCGGAAAAGGACAGAATCTCTTTGTGAATGTGAAGCATTTGGATCTCTCTGATAATAAAAAAGAGGGAAGGTTTTACCCTTCCCCCGTGAACTCTGTATGAGTGATCCGCTTATCTCTTCTTGGAGGGGATATGAGCGGATTCGCCGTGAACAGCATGAGCAGCTTCCATCATTGCTTCGCCCAGGGTCGGGTGAGCGTGGATCGCCTTTCCGAGTTCGCGTGCAGTGCATTCCAGCTGAAGAACCGGTGCAGCTTCTGCAACAAGGTCGGTTGCATGAGGTCCGACAACGTGGACACCGAGAACCTGATCGGTTGCAGCATCAGCGATGATCTTGACAAAACCGACTGTTTCGTTGATTGCCATAGCTTTTCCGAGAGCTGCGAACGGGAATTTACCGACTTTGACTTCGATTCCGGCTGCTGCGCACTGTTCGGAAGTCATACCGACACTTCCGATTTCAGGGGATGTGAAGATACATCCGGGGATGTGGCGGGGGTCGAAAGAAGCGCGTTTGCCGCAAGCTGCATCAGCTGCGACTGTACCCATTGCGCTGGCTGCGTGAGCAAGCTGCCACTTACCGGTGGTGTCACCGATCGCATAGATACCGGCAACATTGGTACGGCACTGTTCGTCAACGGGGATCCAGCCGCGTTCATCGGTCTTGACTCCGGTGATACCCAGATTCAGAGACTGGTTGCAGCTCTTTCTTCCGATGGAGACGAGGAGATATTCAGCCTTGAGGACTTTGTCGCCGACCTTGCCGGAAACGCCCTTGGCATCAGCCTTGATATCAGAGAGAGGCACGCCATTGAGGATCTCAATACCGGCTTTCTGCATTTCTGCTGCGAGAGTTCTGGTAACTTCCTTGTCCACTGCCGGGATGATGGAATCCTGCATTTCAACCACGGTAACTTTTGTTCCGAGTTCATTGAAGAGGCAAGCAAATTCGCAACCGATCACACCGCCGCCCAGAACGAGCAGGGTCTTCGGGATCTTGGGAATGGAGAGAAGTTCAGTGGAAGTGATCACTCTGGGACCGCGGGGAATGAATCCGGGGACGAGAGATTCAGAACCGGTAGCAATGATGATATTTTTTGCTTTGATCTGTTCATTTCCTGCAAGAACACTGTTCTTGGTCAGGAAGGTTGCGCTTCCCTGGAAAACGGTAACGCCGGCAGCCTTGAGAAGTCCGCCGATCCCGCCGCGCAGGGTGCTGATCACTTTATCTTTACGACCGAGCATTGCTTTCCAGTCAACGCCGATTTCTCCGCCGACCTTCACGCCGAAATCTGCGGCATGACGGACTTTGTGCAGAACTTCGGAACCTGCAAGCAGAGTCTTTGTGGGGATACAGCCGATGTTGAGGCATGTTCCGCCAAATTCATTTTTTTCTACAAGTGCTGTCTTTGCACCGTTCTTTGCCGCTCTGATTGCGGAAACATATCCGCCGGGACCGGCACCGATCACCAGAACATCAAATTCCTGCATGGTCTCAAAACCCTCCTGTTGATTTTCGTGTTTTTAAAACTTTAAAACATTTGTAATATAGCTTTCTTCTGCGATCTTTTCCAGTCCAAAACAAAAAAAATATGATAATTTTCGATAATTTTCGATCAAAAACAAACAAAATCACGCTTTTTCTCTCAAAAAACGCCGTTTTATAACAGAAAAAAGCTGTAGATGTTCTTTAACAATTAATATTGCAGGGAGATAACACCGTTCCATCCGGCAATTCATCTGAAAAAAATCAGCATATTTTACTTCTGTAAAAAGGAAAAACGGTTAAAAAAACACTCAAAAATGATTTATTTCCTGATATTTTCCATATTTCATTTGAAAATAAGCAAAAACGTGCTAAATTAACTTTATGTTTTTTTGTAATCAAAGAATAACCAACAGGAGAGAGAAATTGAAAATATTGATGACTGGTATTACCGGGCTCGTCGGTGCAGCATTTGTCACCTCATTGCTGAAACAGCACCCGGACTACAAGATCGTTTCCCTTTGCCGTGGATTCGGTAACGAAAGCGGAAAAGACCGTGCAGAAAAAACCATCCGCATCCAGTGTGCCTTTGACGGAATCCCCGAAGCAGCAGATGAAATTCTGTCCAGAGTGGAAATCATTGAAGGAACCCTGCAGGCTCTTCCCGAAGATGAGATGCTCGCAAAAGGTCCTTATGACACCTTCTTCCATTGCGCAGCAGACGTGAACCTTGGAAAAGACCCCCAGGGAAAAACCTATGCAACCAACTTCGGCGGAACTCAGGCCGCTCTTGCTCTCGCAAAAAGAGCAAACATCCCCACTTTCCACTACGTTTCCACTGCTTATGTCGCAGGACTCAGCAAAGGACGTGTCATGGAAGACTCCATGCCTGCTCCCGGATTCAACAACTCCTATGAAAAGAGTAAGTTTGACTCCGAAAAGCTCGTTCGTGAATCCGGTTTCCCCTTCACCATCTACCGTCCGTCCATCATCGTCGGACGCCGTTCCGATGGTGTTATCCGTAAGCCGCTGGCATTCTACCGTATCCTTGAATTCTTTGCAATGATCAAACGCAACCATTGCGCCAAGACAGGTATCGCTCCCAACGGTCCCTTTGAAAAAGCGATGCGTCTTCAGGCAGGTATCACCGATAAGATCTACTTCGTTCCTATCGACTATGTCCAGGATGCTATCGTAAAACTCTTCCCCTTCCCCACTGAAAACAAGACTTATCACATCACCGGTGAAAGCCCTGTCACTACCAGATGGATCGAAGAAGCTGTGGTCGATGTCCTCCAGGCTAAAGGTCTCGAAGTTTGCGATGAAGTCAAGGATCCCACCAAGGAAGAAAAACTCGTTCAGAGAATGATCAGCGACCTCATGCCGTACTTCGCTTCCGAAATCACCTTCGACAGCTCCAATGTCCGTGAAAAACTCGGAGACGATTTCCTCGACTGGAAGCTCGATATCAACTTCCTCAAGAAGATGATCACCATGTACTACAAGAAAGAGTTCCCTGAACTTCTCTGATTTTGCAGTAACATGAATTAGTATTCTAAAAAAGCACAGTTTTTTACGACTGTGCTTTTTTTTACAGGAGTTTGCATATGTTGAAAGCCGTAAATCTGAAAGTTGAATATAAAAGCAATCCGATTGGTATGGATGAAACCTGTCCGCGCTTCTCTTATGAATTGTTCGGAGACTCCTCTTTCCAAAAAGAATTCAGAATCATCGTCCAATCAGAAAAAAAAGAAATCGTCTGGGACTCCGGCTTCGTCAAAGATGAACGCTGTCACCAGATTATTTATAAAGGTGCCTCTTTAAAACCGTTCACCCGTTATGATTGGCTTGTTCAGGTTAAGGATGAATCCGGAAAAATCGGAAAATCCACAGAGAAAGCATTTTTTGAAACCGGCTTCCTCGGAGAAAAATGGACGGCAAAATGGATCCTCGGGAATTTTGGACAATGTTACCGGCTGCCTGTTCAGCGGTTTCTCCGCAGATTTTCTGTTGAAAAAAAGATTATAAAGGCAAGACTTTATACAACTGCTCTTGGTGTTTATGAAGCATACCTGAACGGTAAAAAGGTCTCCGCAGATCTCTTTTCTCCCGGTTGGACTGACTATCATAACCGCGTTCAATATCAGGCGTATGATGTCACAAAAATGCTGAAACCCGGCTTCAATACGCTTGCCGACTATCTGGGTGAAGGCTGGTTCTGTGGCTCGATTCCCCGTTTGCATAACTTGGGAGAACCGGCTTATGGACCTTTCCCCATGCTCATGCAGGAACTGCATATCACCTACGAAGATGGCTCTTCTAAAAAAATCGTTTCAGACAGCCAGTTCCATACCGTAAATTTTCCCTCGTCAATCATCATGAGCGATATTTACATGGGAGAAATTTTTGATGCAAACGAAGGCAGCGACAGCTGGATGACATTGGAAGAGGAAGTTCCAAACGAAACTCCGGCAAAGGAATTTTCCGGAGATTTTGAAAAGAGATTTTTTGATGCCTGTCCGGATTATCATTCCAAAAAGCTCCCTAATGTTGTTTGGAACAGCGGGGCTCCGGTTCGTGAAATCATGACTCTTGAACCTGTTACCATCAAAAAACGGAAACAGGCAGGGACTTATATTGTTGACTTCGGACAGAACTTGACCGGCAGGGAACGTTTTCTGTTGAAGCGATCCTATCGGGGAACAGCCATTACGATCCGGCATGGAGAAATGCTGAATGAAGACGGTTCCCTTTATACCCGGAACATGCGGCAGGCTCAGGCGACAACGGTCTATTATGCAGCCAACAGCCGGAAACAGGTCATTTATGAACCGAAGTTCACCTATTACGGCTTCCGCTATCTGGAAATTTCCGGCTGGCCCGGCGAATTGAAAAAAGATCAGATTGAGGCGGTGGTCATCCACACGGATCTCCCCGATACCGGGCATTTTGAATGTTCTAACGAGATGATCAACAAACTCTTCAGCAACATCGTCTGGGGACAGCGCGGGAACTTCCTTGATAATCCTACAGATTGTCCCCAGCGGGATGAACGGCTCGGCTGGACCGGAGATACACAAGTCTTTATCAATGAAGCAACTTACAATATGTATGCGCCGGAATTTTACACAAAGTGGATCCATGATCTTAACAGCTGCAAATATCCGGGAAAGGGATATCTTCATTACATTCCCTTTGCCTACAAGATGAACCGTTTTGCCGCTGGCTGGGCTGATGCCGCTTATATCTGCCCGGATATCATGCTGAAAAAATACGGTGATACCAGACTGATCAAAACGTATTTTGACAAGATGAAAGATTACTTTCAGGTTCAGCTGGATAAGTCGGGCGGAAATTACATCGTTAACAATGCTGTATTTGGCGATTGGCTGAATCTTGATGACCCGACCTCCAAAGAGCTGATTTCAACTGCATATCTTGCAGGTATGACAAAACTCCTGTCGCATCACGCAGAACTTCTCGGGAAGAAAGCGGATGCGGAAGAATTGGCTGAACTTTCCGGAAAAGTAACCAAAGCTTTTCAGAAAGAGTTCTTTGTCAAAAACGAACTGAAAGAGAAATCCCAGACTGCCGCCCTTTTGACACTGCACTTTGATCTTGCACCGGAAAAAGCAGTTCAGAATGTCTGCAGCAGTTTGCTTTCCAATCTGAAACAGCGGGATAATCACCTTTCTACCGGATTCCTTGGAACTCCGCTACTGCTGAAAGTCCTTACAAAGATCGGACAAGTTGATCTTGCCTATGAAATTCTGCAGAAAACGGATTATCCCGGCTGGCTTTATCCCATTACTCAGGGTGCGACGACCATGTGGGAACGCTGGAACAGCTGGAACGACAAAACCGGGTTCGGCGATGTGAATATGAACTCTTTCAACCACTATGCTTACGGTGCAGTCGGCGAATGGTTCTATGAAACCATTTGCGGAATCAATGCGCTGTCGGACACCTTGGATCAGGTCGGATTCAAACAGTTCATGCTTGCTCCGGAATTCGGCAACAGTCTGGAATATGCTACAGCAACCTACATCTCTCAGTATGGTCCAATAGTTTCCAGCTGGAGACGGGAAGAAAAGTTTATTTTCTGGGCATTCTGCGTACCTGCCGGAACAACTGCGATCGTCAAACTGCCCGGACATGAGAAAGCCCTGAAAGAAGCAGGTATCATCAAACAGAAAAATGGTATTTTCCTTGCAAATCCGGGAGAATATCTTGTAGAAATAGAACTTTAACCAAGGAGTCTTTACTATGATCTATGTTGTCGCGACCTCTGAACTCAAAGAAGGATGCCGGGAAAAATTCATCGAAATCGCCAAAGCGAACATTCCCAATGTGCTTGCGGAAGAAGGCTGCATCATGTATCAGCTGAACGGAAATTTCGATTCCGGTCTTCCCGCGCAGAAAGATCTTGATCCCAACACGTTGACCTTCATTGAATGCTGGGAAAGCATCGATCATCTGAAAAAACACCTTCAGGCACCGCACATGAAAGTTTTCATGGAAAACGTGAAAGATCTCCGGAAAGGTTCATCTCTCAAGGTCTTGACACCGGTCTGCTGACGTTTGCAAAAAGCATAAAAATAATTCGGGGATGCAGAAGAAAATATTTCTTTTACATCCCCGTTTTTTCTGAATTACTCCATGGAGTAGGCTTTCAGTTTCCGCAGCAGAGTCCTGCGGCTGATTCCCAATTTTTCCGCAGCACGGGTCCGGTTTCCGTCGCACTCGTTCAGGGCTTTTGTGATCAGAATTTTTTCGTTCCGTTCCAAATCACAGGTGACCGGCTGAACCGCTGTCTTTGTAAATCCGGGTGTCATCTCCTCCCGGATCTCCATCGGAACATTGTCCACTCCGATTATTTTTTCCCGGCTTAAAACGACCATCCGCTCCACGCAGTTACGCAGTTCACGGATATTCCCGGGCCAGCGGAACGCCACAAGAAGATCCATTGCCTCAGGCGAGATTCCCATTTCACGTCCATTCTCTTTGGAGAAGATATCCAGATAATGAGCAACCAGCAAAGGGATATCGTCTTTCCGTTCCCGCAGCGGCGGCAGTTCCAGAGAAACCACGTTCAAACGATAATAAAGGTCTTCCCGGAAGGTTCCCTCTTCCACCATTTTTTTTAAATCGCGGTTCGTTGCAGCAACGACTCTGGCATCTGTTTTCAGGAGTTCTGTTCCACCGACCCGTTCGTAGGTTCGGCTTTCCAGTACACGCAGGAGTTTGACCTGGATCTGCAGCGGGATCTCTCCGATTTCATCCAGAAAGATCGTTCCGCCTTCGGCACGTTCAAAACGCCCCTTTTTCCGTTCAACCGCTCCGGTAAATGCGCCTCTTTCATGTCCGAAAAGTTCGCTTTCCAAAAGATTTTCCGGCAATGCGGCACAGTTGACCGCCACAAACTCACCGGTCCGGTTGGAAAGCTGATGAATAGATTGCGCCACCAGTTCTTTACCGGTTCCGGACTCTCCGGTAATCAAAATATTTGCCCGTGTCGGAGCAACCTGTTCGATCGTCTCCCGGATCCGCTTCATTGCAGGAGAAGTACCGATCATCCCGCGGGTTCCGAATTTGTCATCCAACCGTTTTTTCAGCTCCTTGTTCTCTTTTTTCAGAGAACCGGATTCCAGAGCGCGGGCGATCACCAGCTCCAACCGGTCAATATTGACGGGCTTGGCAACAAAATCAAAGGCACCATGTTTTACAGCTTCCACAGCATTTTCGATAGAACCGTAAGCTGTAAAGAGAATACAGGGCGGCGGCGGTTCCTTCCGCAGTGTTGCATCCAGAACGTTCATGCCGTCAGGACCTGCCCCCATCCGGATATCGGAGAGAACAAGATCATAATCGTTCCGCTCAATCAGATTGATAGCGGTCATCCCGTCTTCTGCAAGTGTCACATCGTAACTCATACGGAGAAACTTACCCAGAGTCTCCCGGGTTCCCCGTTCATCATCTGCGATCAATATTGATTTTTTCGGTTCTTTCATTCCTGATCATCCTTTGTTTCCGCTTCCGGCAGAACGCCTGCCACAAAATGTCCGGCTGAGGGCAAAATCCGTGCATTCATCCGGTGCAGCGGGAAAGAGATGATAAAGGAAGTCCCTTTTCCCCCTGCGCTTTCGATAGAGAGTTTTGCACCGTGTTCCCGGAAGACCCGTTCCACGACCATCAGACCGATTCCATTGCCGCTTTCCTTTGTCGAAAAATATGGCTGGAAGAGTTTGGACATATTTTCCGGATCGATCCCGGTTCCTGTGTCAGAGATCCGCATAACGATCTCTTTATCGGCTTCACAGCATTGGATTGTCAACGTTCCGCCGCCAGCCATCGCCTGGATCGCATTCCGGATAATATTGTAGAACGCCTGTTTCAACTGCGCCGGATCGGCACTGATCAGGGGCAGATGATCATCCCAATCACACACGACCTGCACGTCCCGGTCCTTGATCTCGTGCTGCATGAAAGACAATGTCTCTTCCAGAACATTCCGGAGCTGAGTCGGTTCCAGCCGCAGTTTTGCCGGACGCAATGCTTTCAGAAACTGATTGATGATCGAATCCAGCCGCTCCACTTCATTTCTAGCCTCCCGTAAGCTCTCTTTTGCATCTTCCAGATCCGGGTCCTCCATCTGAAACATCCGTTCCAGTAGCTGAAGATTCAAGTAAAGACTGTTCAACGGGTTTCCGATTTCATGAGCGACTCCGGCAGCAAGCATGGAAACTACTCTTCCCCGTTCGCTCTCCATCCGGGAGGCTGTCTTGTCATACTCTTCCGTAATATCGGTGAGGATCACAATAAAATGTCCATCTTTTCCATGGGGGACAAGATAAAAACGAACAATTCTGCGCTGAGGATAAAGGATTTCCATTTCGTGCCGGGCGGAAACACTCTTCTGCTCAATCAAAGTTTCCCAGTCGACACCTTTCAAAAAGCGGGTTACGGGCAGTTTTGAAAAGTCTTCCGGGATCCCCAGCATCGTTTCCGCTGCATTATTCCGGTAAAGAATGTGCTTGTTTTTATCAATTACCAGAAGTCCTTCACTGATGGCATTGGCGATATTTTCAAAAAAACCTTTCTCTCCGGCGAGCTTATGTATCACCGTATGGAGCATCTTAGGCTCCATGGATTTTATATGAGGAACACATCTGTCTATGGACATTTTGTCACACCTCCATGTTATTAAAACAACTGTTACAATATGTCACACTTTTTGTTTTTTTCAAGCGGAAATATGATTTTTTATCATCATTTTTTTATACATGCTTGAATTACATACGAAAGAATATTATATTACTGTTGATACATAACTGTTTTGGCTTCAACACCATAACGTTTTTTCAGTACTCAACAGTAATATTATCAAGAATATCATTTAAGGATGGGAGAAATGAGAAGTTCTGCGGTCAAATTGTTTCTAACAGTCTGTTTCGCTATATCATGCGCAGCCTATACTCAAGAAAAGAATAAAACCGAAGAGGAAACGGTTTCAGATATCCTGAAAATATTTTCTAACCAGCCTTCAGGTCAGACTCCGCCGCAAGAACCGGAAGATACTATTGCAGAAAAGCCAGTTAAGCAAGAAAAACCGGCTGGATCTCCCCCTGAAATTTCACTGAAAAGAATTCTGCCTCAGAAAAAAGACCACATGGAATACATGATGCCTTGTCTCACAGTCCGGGGTGAAACGAAAGGAGACCTTTCTTACCTGCCATTGAAATTTACCCGGACAAAAGAAAATAAACCTTTACGGATCATGATTGCCGATGACACCCCAAATGGAAGTGGAAATTTAATACACAGCAGTGTCTGGCTTGCAGCAGTTACTGCTGCCATGCAGAGGAACGATACGCTTCATGGAACGACTATCATTATTGAATTTTCCGGATTTGTTGATGGTCCCAGTGCCGGAGGCGTTACCTGCCTCACCATTTTATCGGCAATAGATGGCTTGCCTCTGCCCGATGATTTTGCTATGACAGGAACTATTTTACCGGATGGTTCTATCGGCGTTGTCGGAGGAGTTCCTTACAAAATGCGTGCAGCAGCCGAAGCTGGTAAAAAACGAATCTTTATTCCGGCTTTCCTGCGTTTTGAAGATGGAATCGACCTTCAGCAGTTGGCAGATGAGTTGAATGTCAAACTCTATCGTGTGGAAAATATTGCGGAGGCATATGCCTTACTTCATAACAAGCCTTATAAGGGCGATGAATATGTCAATGTGAGGGAAATCACCCGCCTTCCAAAGAATACAGAGGATGTCTTAAAGAAAAATTACAATAAGTATCTGGAAAAAGTCAACGCTGAAATTAAAAACAACAAAAATTTGCAAAATGGGAAAATTTCTCCGGAATTCATTCTTTCACCGTACAAAGCAGATACGTTATTGAAAGAAGGGAAATTATTTCCTGCTGCGATCCAAATTTTTCATACCTGGCAAACTTGGCAAGCTTGGCACAAAGCCAATAATTTTATTAATTATTTTGCGAAGAAATATGATTTCAGCTGGTTCAATGAAAAGTATTTGAAGGAATATCATTACCGGAAGCTCCTGTTTTCACTCAGAAAAGAAAGGGTTGAACATATAAAGAAGACTGCTGACAAATCACAAAATGACATGAAAAAATATTTTAAAAAGCATTATGGCAGTTTTCAATTCAACGGTTTTGTGCCATTCCGGAAAGGGCAAACTGAAATTACGGCTCAATTGGAATCTGTGGATACTCGTGTAAAACTTTTTGGCATAGAAAATATGTTTATTTCAAGGCAGCCAACCGAACAACAAATCAACGAAGCGGATTATAATACACTGGACACCTATTTCGATGCTGAAATAAGCTTATTGCGATTACAGGAACTTCAGAATATGCCGGAGATGGAGTTTAATGATTTTCTTGCCGAACTCGCAGCAACATTCCCCAAGTTAAAATCAAATAAACGTGCCGTTGAAGTAGAAAGACTGTTTTATTCTGCAATGCTTGCAGCCAAGGCGATTGCAGAAAACAATCTGAAAGGTATTAATAAGGAATCAATCGCCGGGCTGGCACAAAAAACACCAATCATTACAACCTCTGAAGCAATGTTGTATCTTGCCTTTACCCATCATCTGAACCTTGAAGATGGGGCTTCTGAAAAAGCAACGGTTCCTGAGTATCATTTACAGGGTTCATTAAAATCTCAAATAACAACATTCACAAGATATTCTGCTCTGATGTTCCTGTTTGGACCGGATCGTGCAAATGATTTTGAAGCATATATGCTGCGGAATGCCAGAAAAGCCGCAGTTAAAAATATTAACGAATGTGTTAAATCCGGCATTCCCTGTCTGGCTGCAATTTATGACTTGGAAACTGCAGATGCCACCCCGAGAAATGAGGCAGGAACACATGAGGCATTAGTGGCATACTGGAGAGCCGCTCTTTATTCCAAAGCATTACTCATGAGTTTTAAATAATACAGATGGAGAAGTCAAAATGAAAAAATATAATACCCTTTTGTCAGGAGTCCTCTGCTCCAGTATTCTTTTAACAGGTTGCGTCCTGAATGATCAGCCGGAAGCGATAACCGTTCCCAAAAAGCAAGTACAAAATCCCGAAGAACTCCGGAAAAATGAGATGGATCTTGCAAAGTTTATGTATAAAAACAGCAGTACCAGGAAAGCTTTTGAAATTTTCTCAAAATATGCTGATCAAGGCAATCCTGAAGCTCTGGCATGGCTTGGAAGATGTTATGTGCACGGAGTAGGGACAAAGGTAGAGTACGATAAGGCTTATGAATATTTCTCTAAAGCTGCAGATCAAAACAATCCATGGGGAATCTATGGGCTTGGCTACTGTAAAAAGAACGGTTATGGCACGGATCTCAATCTGTCTGCAGCACTCTCCTATTATAAAAAGGCTGCAGATATGGGATTGCCTCATGCTGTACTGGAACTTGCAATCACATATTCCCTCCAGGAAAGCGGTCATTGTGATCTTCCCCGGGCTGAGGAATATTATAAAAAGGCAATTTCCCTGAATGCAGATAGAGCATTGGAATCCTATGCATTGTTCCTTTTGCTGCAAAAACGTTATAAAGAAGCGATTTCTATTTTGCTGAGAAAAGAAGATGATGCCGGTTCTTTCTTCATTTTGGCTTTATGTTACGAAAATGGATGGGGGGTCGAAACAGATATAAAAAAGGCTCTTTCATTGAGAGAAAAGGCTTACCATTTGGGAGAGCGGGATTATGAAGATGGAAGCAGTTTTTATATTGCAGGATTGGAAGAAAAACTCATTAATGGAATAACTGATCACGCCCGATACTGTTTTAAAATGGGAGCAAAACTCGGTCATAAGGAAAGTTCGTATGAGTATGCCATAATCATGCAGGACAGCAAACTTGAAAAAGAGGCTTTGGAATATATGTGCAGAGCTGCAGACAAGGGATATGATAAAGCACTGATTGAGGCAGGAAAAATGCTGAAAAACTCTAAGCCGGATAAAGCTGCGGAATATTTCATGTCGGCAACCCTCTCCCAAAGAACAGAATCGCTCGCTGTGTCACACCTGGCAGAACTTTACAAAAATGTAAAAGATCCGAAACGGCGGGATCATTGGAATCAGTACGGATTATCTATCGGGAATGCATACTGCCGGAACGAACTTGCAATTTCAAAATTAAACAACAGCAACAACGATAATGACTGGGCTCAGGCAATTGCCTGGTTCGCATTGTCTATGATTGATAACAATGAGTTCGGAAATAACCAATTTTATCAGGCTATTGAAAAGAGTTATAACCGTCTGCGTATGTTGGCTGACAAAGGAAACGGCAACGCGTTGTTCTCTCTCGGTGTTTTGGGATGCTTGAATAAAAAAGAACATCCAAATGTGAAAATAGGGATTGAATTACTTGAAAAAGCTGCTGCAAACAAGAATGAATATGCCTGCTATATTCTCGGAAACATCTACTTCAACGGCGAACTCTTGAAAAAAGACAATGTCAAGGCATTAGCATGGTATAAAAAAGGTGCTGAACTTGGACATGGCAAAAGTGCCTTATCTGTCGTAACTCTTCTGTATTATAACAAAGAATTTCAAAAAACCCCAGAAAAAGATGTTATCAACGCTTTTGAAAAATGCATCGAATTGGGGGAATTTTCCAGATTGTTCGAATATGGATTGTATGTGAAATCTCCTGAAAAATCGCTGGAACTGCTCCGCAAAGCCGCTGACAAGGGAGACACACGGGCAATGCTCCGTTTGTATGATATTTTACTTGAAAAAGATAGAGCCGCTGCGGACGACTATCTGACGAAAGCTGTAGAAATGGAAGATGGTGAGGCAGAATTGCGCAAGGGAAAAGCTTCAGAAATCCCCCGAGATGCATTCTCTATGTATCTTCGGGCATGGATCCACAATGATTCATTGGAAGCCTCGGAATGTCTCGCTGATTGCTGGCTGAATGGTCGCGGCTGCGATGTTAATTTAGGGATGTTCTGGAAAGCTGCAAATTCGGCATATAAAAAAGGATCTCATAATATATGCCTGATCATGGGTGATGTTTACAGAGAAGGTAAAATCATTCCGAAAGACCTCAAAAAAGCAAAAGAGTATTATTCAGAAGGAGCAAAACGCGGTAATAAAAAGTGCCGTGAGCAATTGGATAAAATGAAATAATTCCATCCATGACATGAGGTAATTTCAAAAGTCCGGCAAAATTTGGCTGAAAAAAGATTGTTGATGAGTTGGAAATGGTAGTTTGAGCGTGGCTGCCCAGCTTGTCCTCCGTAGCTTCAGCGAAGGAGGAAGAGTAACCACCAAAAACGCTCCATTTGCAGATCGCAACAAGAATTTTCTGCCATTTTTGAAGACTTTTGAAATTGCCTCGACATCTTAAGAAAAAAGTGCTGTCGCAGATTTTTTACGACAACACTTTTTTATCAGTTTGAAAAATCAGGAAAGAAGCAAGCCAACCCGGAACATTCCTCCAATCAAAAGAGGAATCGAAAAGTTATCATCCAAATGCAATTCTTCGTTAAAGAGTTCCGCAAACATGGCAATGATAACACCAACCAGACCGCATACCATAAGGATCCAGCTGAATTTCAAAATCAGAAATGCTCCGATCACGATCATAAAATCAGTAATCAAAAAAGCTGCACAGCCTTCAATGGATTTCCCGTTAAAGAGCTTATGCTTGCCAAATTTTCTTCCGATCAATGCCGCTGCAGTATCTCCGAACATCATACAGAGGAATGAAATGATGGAAAACGGCAACGGAAAAAGAAGGGAAGTAACCGCCGCAGATGCAAGATAGGGAGGGCTTCCGCTGGGACGGAACTTTCCATGGCTTTCCCGGAGCATATTCTTGAATAATGCTTCGTAAAGCGGAGTTATAACAGGGACTTTCTTGTATCTTGCATACTCAACGATCAAATTGAGAACAGCAAGAACCGCAAAGAAAATAAACGCTGGCACACGGCCAGCGTACCACATGACAAATACCATCCAGATGGAGCTGAGATGAACCATCTTTCTCAGCACCTCTTGCTTATAAGAAATCTGCATAGCTGTTACTTTTTCGCCTTCGCCCGGGTCACACAGATGGTAACAGATTCCACTGCAGTAATCCCGAAGACGTCTGCAAGAGCATCAATGGATTCATTTTGAATAGAAGCAATCAAATCCTGAAGATTCTCTCCATCTTCAACAGGAATATAATTGATGTACATTACGATCTTGCATTTCTTGTTTCGAGCAGGAAAAATCTTTGTTTTCAAAAGATTGATTTCAGAAAATTCAGAGACTTTGGCTGCCAGAAGATCCGCAATTGCCGCAACGGAAATAACATACCGCCCCTTCTCACTTTCCATCTCCATCTGGCGTATCTGACGTCTTCTGAAGAAAAGCAATCTGATCAGAAAAATAAGAACGACCAGAAAAAGGATTGTAGAAATTGCAAAGAAAGCTCCGCAACGGAATCCGATTTCCCAATTGTCAGCGCCACTGAATTCAAAATACTGTCGGAAGAGGCCGAATACCTCTTTTATCTTACTCATTCGTCATCCTCCTCGTCTTCAGACTCACCACGCTCAATATCCATAACAAGAACATTTACTCTTTCAACTGAAATTCCAGTCAAATCCTGCACCTGGCTCTGGATAGCTTCCTGTACCTTGGTTGCAACGTCAGGAATATACAAGCCGTACTGCACAACGATCTGAACAGAAATTGCAACAGAACCTTCTCCCATTTCAACTGAAATGGCACGATCCTGCATTGCTTTGCTTCCGACAAACTCTGCGATATTATCTACAAAGCTGTTCCCGGCAAAACGGACGACACCTTCGGTATTGAGAACACTCTTCCGGACAATGGAAGAAACAACGCTTTCGTGAACTCTTATCGAACCGCCCGCCTTGCCATCATTGGAAGACAGATTCTGGACTTTTCTATTTACATTTGCCATGATTAAAATCCTTCCTGTACAGTTGATTCCATTCACTCTTCTTCAACAACAGGGTCATCAATTTCACGGATAATGATATCCACCTTAGAAACATTGAGCCCTGTCAATTTCTTGACTTCTTCCTCGATTGCTGTCTGAAGCGCACTTGCCACATCCGGAAGTTTGTATCCAAAGATCAAGTTCACAGAAACTTCAACTGAGACTTTGGATTTTCCCATCTGGACAGAAATTGCACGATCCTGGATGCGTTTGCTTCCGACGATCTCTGCAATGTTGTCAACAATAGAACTTCCTGAAATACGGGAAACTCCTTCTGTTTCAGAAGCGACCTTGCGAACGATGGAGGTAACTACGCTCTCATGGATCTGGATATTTCCCTTGACTTTTGTTGAAGAATCAGGTGATCTCATCCTTATTTTTCTCCCATCTCTTTAGCAAACTTTTCAAACGCACCGTTCTGCATAACTGTATCAATAAAACCGGTATTGTAGTTACCGTCAATGAACTCTTTGGTGTTCATAATGAACTGCTCAAAAGGAATCGTTGTTGCGACACCGTCAACAATGTACTCTTCCAATGCACGGCGCATCCGGTCGATCGCTTCCTGACGGTTCTTTCCGTGAACAATCAATTTACCGATCATACTGTCATAGTACGGAGGAATGGAATATCCGTTGTAGACGTGGGTATCGACACGGACCCCGAAGCCGCCGGGAGTATAGCAGAAATTGATCTTTCCCGGAGAGGGTGCAAAGTTACGGTACGGATTCTCAGCATTGATACGGCACTCAATAGCATGTCCTTTGATACTGACTTCTTCCTGAGTGTATTCAAGTTTTTCACCGGCAGCGATCCGAATCTGTTCCTTGATGATGTCAACACCGGTAACCATTTCCGTAACAGGATGTTCCACCTGAACACGGGTATTCATTTCCATGAAGTAGAATTCATTTTCCGGTCCGAGCAGGAACTCAATGGTACCGGCACTTTCATAATTCACAGCCTTGGCTGCCTTGACAGCAGCTTCGCCCATCTGTTTCCGGAGTTCCGGAGTGATGGAGGCAGACGGAGACTCTTCGATCAGCTTCTGGTGTCTGCGCTGCATACTGCAGTCACGTTCCCCAAGATAAAGAACGTTCCCGAAAGAGTCTGCAAGGATCTGAACTTCAATATGTTTCGGGTTTTCGATAAAGCGTTCGATATAGACAGCTCCGTTACCGAAAGCCTTTTCCGCTTCCATTTTAGCGGAATGATATCCCTGAATAAGGCTGGCATCATCTCTGGCGATTCTCATACCGCGACCACCGCCGCCGGCAGAAGCCTTGACGATGACAGGGTATTTGATCTTGCGTGCGATTTCCAACGCTTCTTCTTCGGTTTCGATGATTCCTTCAGAACCCGGGGTGATAGGCACTCCGGCTTTCTTCATGGTGTCACGGGCTGTTGCTTTGTCGCCCATCGCGCGCATCTGACCCGGTTTGGGTCCGATGAATGTGATGCCGCACTTTCCGCAGACTTCTGCAAAATGAGCATCTTCAGCCAAGAATCCGTAACCGGGATGGATCGCATCCACATTGCAGATTTCTGCAACACTGATGATCTGCGGGATCAGCAAATAACTCTGAGCTGAAGCAGCAGGTCCGATACAGACAGCCTGATCAGCCATTTTCACCGGCAAGCTGTCTTCATCCGCTTTGGAATACACCATCACGGTCTGAACACCCAGCTCTTTACAAGCGCGGATGATCCGGAGGGCGATTTCGCCGCGGTTGGCAATTAAAACCTTGTTGAACATGGTTATACTCCATAAAGCGTCCCGCCAGAGCAAAAGAACCGGCAGGAAACGCGGAATTATTCAAGAACAAAGATGGGCTGGCCGTATTCGACAGGCTGACCGTTTTCGACGAGGATCTCTTTGATCACTCCGGACTTTTCTGCTTTGATTTCGTTCATCACCTTCATAGCTTCGATGATGCAGACTGTTGTATCAGCAGAAACAGTATCTCCAACTTTCACGAAAGCAGGAGCATCCGGAGAAGGTGAACGATAGAATGTACCGACGATGGGAGCATCCACGGTTGTGCGGTTTGCAGATGCGGCGGGAGCTGCTGCGGGAGCTGCTGCAGGAGTTGCGGCAGGGGCTGCAGGTGCGGGAGCCGCTGCAGGAACAGGGGCTGCTGTGGGGATGATGATCTGGCTGCCGGGAAGCTGTCCTCCGCGTTTCAGACAGAGGTGCATGTCTTCTGCTTCGATCTTGAATTCTGTCAAGTCGTTTTCTGACATCAGCTTGATGATAGTCTTGATCTCTTCGATTTTCATAGTGTGTTCCAACCTTATTGTTATAAGTTGCTTTAGTGTGCTCTCTCAACCAGGGCACGCATCGCAAGCTCGTAACCCATTGTCCCGAGACCTGCGATCTGTCCTATACATACCGGCGCAGTCATAGACTTATGCCGGAACTCTTCTCTTTTATGAATATTGCTGATATGAACTTCCACTGCCGGAAGTCCTACGCCGTCAAGCGCATCCCGGATCGCTATACTTGTATGAGTATATGCCGCAGGATTAATAACGATTCCATCGGTCCCGTCTGCAGCAGCTTCTGCAATTCTGTCACAAATCGAACCTTCATGATTGCTCTGGAAAAAGGCACATTCCACGCCAAGTTCCTTTGCAACTTCACGCAACCGATCCTCCAACTGCGGCAATGTCGTACTCCCGTACGTTCCGGGATCACGGCGGCCAAGCAACTGAATATTCGGCCCATTTATGATCAGCAATTTCATCATAACTCCAGTAATATACTACCTAAAGTACTGAAACGCAAGTTATCTTTGCAAACTTCCGCACTTTTTCTTTAAATATCAAACAACCAGCCGTGGCGGTCAGGCAGCTCTCCGGTCTGAATACCGGTCACATTCTCATACAGCTTGGTCAGCGTTTCACCGCAGGTTTCACCGAAATCGTAAGTCTTTTCAGGGAATACGATCTTGGAGATCGGGGTGACAACGACAGCTGTTCCGCAAGCACCGACTTCCTTGACATCCGCAAGTTCCGCCTTGTTCACGGGACGACATTCAACGGTCAAACCGATATCCTTGGCGATCTGCTGGAGTGTCATATTGGTGATACTGGGCAGAATGGAGCGGGATTTCGGGGTGATATACTTATTGTCTTTGGTGATTGCAAAGAAGTTGCTTGTTCCGAACTCATCAATGTAAGTATGAGTTTCCGGATCAAGGAACAGGGTGATGGGATAGTGCTGTTCTTTTGCTTTCTTGCTGGGAAGCAAGCTGGCTGCATAGTTGCCGCCGACCTTGATATGACCGGTTCCGCGGGGGGCTGCACGGTCGAAATCGGTGATCACAAGAGCTTCAACAGGGGTCAAACCGCCTTTGTAATAAGCTCCGACAGGGGTGACCAGAATGATGAAGTCAAACATCTTTGCGGGGGAGACACCGATCTGGGCACCGGTTCCGATCAGAAGAGGACGGATATAGAGAGATCCGCCTGTTCCGTAGGGAGGAACATAATCCAGGTTATCGCGGACAACCATTGAAATACATTTCAGATAGAGTTCTTCGGGAACCTGAGGCATCAGAATATAATCTGCGGTATTGTTCATACGGCGGATATTTTCCCAGGGACGGAATACTTTAACACTGCCGTCTTTGCAGCGGAACGCCTTCAATCCTTCAAAGGCTTCCTGTCCATAGTGCAGACAGGTTGCAGCAATAGACATCTTGATGTAGGGTTCATTGATGAGTTCCGGTTCGGACCATCTTCCGTCCATCCAGGTCATCCGCACATGTGAGCGGGTTGCCACATAACCGAATCCCATGTTTGCCCAATCAAGGTTCGCGGGTTTCATTCCAAGTCCATCAATCTCCGACATTTTAACAGAACCTCCATATTTTCTCTGTTCAATGATATTTTTCCAAAATATACCATACTATCACAAAAAAGTCAATTAAAATCAGAAAAAAAACACATTTTTTACAGAAATGCGTTTCCCGATTGCACCCTTAATCAGAAAAAGAGCTGCACATTTTCAGCAGAGATGGATAAAGTTCCCTTGTTGTCAATGCAGACGCACCTTTCCGCAAACTCCGGCTCCGGTACAGTTTCGTCCGTAAGAAGGAGTAATCCAACTGGATCAATGCAGCTGCAATGTCTTTCCGGGTAATCGTCTCCCCTTCCGCAAGGGCAGAAGCAATTACCGTGACTGCCGGATATGACAACAGAAGATACTGCATTCCCTCTTCAAACGTAATTCCAAAAGCAGGCCCCCCGCAGAAATGAAGCGACTTCAAACGCCCGTTGAGCCAGCGCATGTACGGTTCATAGGCATCTTTTTCCGCAGCCAGAACCGGAAGAAGCGGGGTCAATTCTTTGCCGCCGACTTCCAAAATACCGCCGCCGAGCATAAAATCCAAATGCTTTTTCGTTCGCCGGAGACGGGAAAATAAACTCAAGCCGTTATCATTTCTCAAGTATGAAACAAGCTGATACCGGAAGGCAATCATCGTACTGTGGACTGCAGGAGTTGCCTCTTCCAGCATATATTCCAGATTATCAACGCTCCGTGCCAACAGCTGAACTGCATCTTCTGCAAAATCTTCTGCTTCCAGAATATCCGGGGAATTCTTCTTTTTCTTATGAAACGCCAACAGTTCCGCTGCACCGAGAAAACGCTGAGGAAGCGGAATAGAGGAATAGTTCAAAATATCCTGATACGCCCCGGCGATCTCCCTCAGCCGTTCCAATCCAGGGTGAATATCCTGAGAGTAAAACGGCGCAGGATCCCGGCGGTAACGTGCTATCTCATCAGCCATTTGATCTATTTTGACAATAGCAGTCGATATATTACTTTCCGTTCCGTTTGCGACTGCAGGGCAATCATAACGCAGAGAGGCACTGACACTGCCATCTTCCCATGCATGGATATCCAGAGGATAGAGCCGGCACGCAAGAGCTTTTACATCCAAACCGTATTTCGCATGGATCAGACACCGTTTGCCGTCACAGGTGGAAAAGATACATTTTCCGTTTTTCTTTGCAATAAAACTCTTTTTGAACCATTTGCTTTTCGGGGTTGTTACATCGGGCAGATCCATGGCAGCGATCCTCGTCCGCTCATCTCTATCCACAGGAACGGGCCAATCTCTGCCGCAGCATTTTCCGCACATGACACAGCCCCAGGTCTGTTGAGGATAAAAATGATAAAGTTTGCTCATGAAATCCGCCGCCGGGGTTGTGAAAAGAAAAACCGCAACATTCCGTTCCCTGCCCCGGCATCACTCCAGGAAGCCCCCTCGGGGAGATCGATCACAACAGCATCCGCCGTATTGAGAAACGGAAGTCGTCCGGAATCCTCTGCAACAAGAGGGATCAAATCGGAAATTTCCGGATTGTGTCCGCAAATTGCAGCACAATTCACCTCTTCCGGAAAATTTTGAATCGTTCTGAGAAGAGTTTCCCGCCGGGCGGAATATAACTCTCTGTCTCCAACGACAGAATCAGGATCCGCACCGATCGTTGCTGCAATAAAACGGAGTGTATAAAATGCCCGGGGTGCAGCACTGGAAAGATAAAGATCAGGCACAAGCCCTGCTTTCCGCAGAGCTGTGCCGGTATATTTTGCCTCTTTCACACCATCCGGAACGAGAGTACGCGCATAATCCTCGGAAACGATTCCGAAAGATTCTGCCTTTCCGTGACGGATGATGATAAGAGTTTTTCTCATGATTACATCGTAAATTGAGGACCGAGATAAAGTTCGCGGGCCTTCGGGTCATTGACAAGAAAGTCGCTGGGACCTTCCAGAAGCGTTGAACCTTTGCACATCAGATATGCACGGTCAACACATGCCAGCGTTTCCCGGACATTATGGTCCGTGATCAGTATTCCGAGATTCCTGTCACGAAGCTTCAAAATGATCTGCTGAACATCATAAACAGCCAGCGGGTCAACACCGCTGAACGGTTCATCCAGCAGAATAAAGGAAGGATTCGTCACCATCGCACGGGTAATCTCAAGACGGCGGCGTTCTCCACCGCTGAGGGTCATTGCTTTCTGTTTTGCCAAACGGGCAAGATCCAGTTCTTCCAACAGTTCTTCCAACCGTGCTTTCCGTTCTTTCCGGGAAATATCAAGGGTTTCCAGAATCGCCATGATATTTTCTTCCACGGTCAGTTTCCGGAAAATGGAAGGCTCCTGTGCAAGATACCCCATCCCCATGCGGGAACGCATATACATCGGCATATTGGAAACATCGACCCCTTTGAAAAAGATCTCTCCGGCATCCGGTTTGACCAATCCGGTGATCATATAAAAGCTGGTTGTCTTTCCGGCACCGTTGGGACCAAGCAGACCGACGACTTCACCGCGGCGGACGTTGATGCAGACATCATGGACAACAGTTCTTCCTTTATAGACTTTCTTCAAGCCCTTTGCCTCCATCAGGAGTTCTTTTTCTTCAGACATAAAAATACTCCTTACTTTGCAGGCTGGTCAAGACCAAGAAGAGCATCGGCTTCTTTCTGTGTCAGCTTCCGGGTGATTTTTTTCTTCGGTTCTGCAGTTTTTTCAACTTTGGGAGTCTCTTCTTTTTCATCCTTGTAGAAATCATCTACGGCATCTGCATCAGGATTTTTCTCCTGAATTTTTTTCCGTTTGGAGGGATCTTTGGAAAGCTCTTTTTCCTCATCAAGGTTTCTTGCAGAGATCTTGATATCTGTTCCTTCGATCCGTTTGGAATCCCGGAAGAATGTCAGACGGGTCCCGGTGATCTTGGAGTCATCCTGATAAAGAACCGGTACGATCGTCATGGTGATCGTTCCCTGTTTATGGTAGTAAATGGCTTTTCCGCAAGTTCCCCACTGGCTTTTTTCCCCGGTATTTTTTCTTGTGATCACAACGTCATCGATACACTCGATCCGTTCCAGTTTGGTATTTTCACCGGACAGAGGATCCTTGGAGGAATCTTTTTTGGTTTTGACTTTCTTTCTTTTAGCCTTATCCTTTTCCTTGGGTTCCTGGTAAAGCACCATCTTCTTACAGGTAATAATAACATCGGGATCGTTCACAACAACATTACCGTAAAAAGTAGCAATTCCTTTTTCAATATCAACATCCATGGCATCGGAATTGATCAGGATCGGTTTTCCTTCCCGGTCTTTGGAATCGAGAGAAAGCTGAGCTGCCAGAGGCAATGTGATTGCCAACAGAAGACATGGGATCAGACGTTTCATTTACTTTACCTTTCTTTATCTTGATTTTTTTGCTTTAATTTTGTTCCATTTTTCTTTCAGAAGTCTCTTGGATTCTTCTGTAAGTTCCCGCGCATAGGGACGGTATACCACCCGGACATTTTTCCGGATATGAACGAACTTTGCTTCCTGACTGGCATCGAATCCGATCCCATCCACATCCATATCTCTGGAACGGAAGTGGACAGGCTCATCACCGGTCATGGTTCGTTTATTCTTGTCATAAACAGCACTGCTGGAAGATATCAACGCCTGAGAATGAGGAGCTGCAGCCCAGAACTCGCGAACAAGTTTGTAGTCTGTATAAAGCGGATAAAGTCTTCCTGAAACAAGATAGGTGAGATTTCCATCTCCCGGTGCAGGAGGTTTCATCCCTTTCAAAATCGTAATCACTTCCACATCTGGAAGTTTCCGGGTAACGATATCAATCAGAGGATTATAAATCGTAATCGTCGCTCCCAGATTGACAGCCCGTTCACCGTAAAGCACAAACTGCAAATTATTGTGCCGGTAG
>SUVT01000034.1 GCA_015061845.1 Lentisphaerota bacterium | reverse complement strand
GTGCCAAGGTGTTGTAAGCCCGGGCAAGACGGGTGATGGAGTCAAGCAGAATCACAACATCTTTTCCATATTCCACCATGCGTTTTGCCTTTTCAATGACCATTTCTGCAACCTGAACATGGCGTTCGGGCGGTTCATCAAATGTTGAACTGACAACTTCAGCATCCACACTGCGTTTCATGTCGGTGACTTCTTCCGGGCGTTCATCGATGAGCAGAACGATCAAATGTACTTCCGGGTTGTTTTTGCGGATGGCATTTGCCATTTTCTGCATGAGAACCGTCTTACCGGTTCGCGGAGGCGCAACGATCAGACCGCGCTGTCCTTTTCCGATGGGGGTGACAAGATCCACCACACGCATGGAAATTTCATCCGGGGAATTTTCCATCATGAGGCGTTCTGTGGGGAAGTAAGGTGTCAGACTTGTAAACGGAATGATATTGCGTTTCTTTTCGGGTGCTTCGTTGTTGATTGAGTCGATCTTCATGATCGCAAAGAAGCGTTCTTTTTCTCTCGGAGGACGGATCTGTCCGCGGATGAAGTCTCCGGTTTTCAGAGAGAATTTTCTGATCTGAGCCTGATGAACATAAATATCTTCAGAGGAGGGCATATAGTTATAGGCTGCCGAGCGGAGAAATCCGTAACCATCGGGCAAAATTTCCAGGAAGCCGCTTCCGTAAACAGCTCCGCTGCGTTCCGTTGTTACACGGAGAATTTCAAAGACCAATCGTGACTTTTCCAACGCACCGAGACCTTCGATTCCCAGATTGCGAGCCATTTCACTCAGCTCCTGCATGGATTTTTCCTGCAGTTCTGTGATATCGATATCGGGAGCTTTTTCCACGGGTTGCTGGAGTTCCGGATCAACGGGAACAGTTCCATCTGCAGGCATCATCTGCTGAGGTCTCTGCTGATTCTGCATGTAATGCTGCTGCATCCGGTCCTGATTCATCTGGCGATAACGGTTGTTATTGTTGCCATTGTTGTACCGGTTATTATTGTTCCGGTTATTGTTGTTCCGGTTGTTATTGTTCCGGTTATTATTCTGGAAATGACCGTTCCGGTTGTTATTCTGGCGCATGGGGCGTTCGGAATATTCGCGGAAGAGGAATGCGGCAGAATCATCGATCATCTGCGGAGGTCTGTTTTGCTGTTGCGGTGCGGCTGCAGCGGGGTCTCCGGGTTCATTTTCCGGATCATCGGAGTGATAAACGGTATCCTGTTGCTGCTGTTGAAGTTTTTCTGCTTCATAGCGCATGATCTCCCGCTGTTCCTGAGCCTCCTGAAGCATGATCTGCTGTTCTCTTTGTTCGAGAATTTCAGCACGTTCTTCGCTGTTGAGAGAAGCAGAAAGTTCAGGAAGTTTATCGGAAATCGGCTGCGGTCTGTGAACCGGAGCTGTTTCAGGAACTGCTTCATCCATTGAAACGACCAGCTTGTCCGGGCGGATATCATCGGGGATCGGCATATCGTTAATATCTTCGACCGGAGCAGATTTTTTCCGTCTTGCCGGTTGAGGTTTTTCTTCAGCAGGGACTTCCTGAGTTTCGGGGGCTGGGGTTCTGCGGGGTCTGCCGCGTTTCGGCTTTTCGGGTGCGGGGACCTCTGCTGTTTCTGCAGGAATTACGGGTTCTGCAGTGACGGGTGTCATTTCATTTTCTTCGTTTGCCATTCGTCTCTCCATTGTTAGTGGAAAAGGTGTTTTCGATCATCAATCGGCGGAATCAAAAAACGTTCTGTTTTGTCAACCGCATAAAAACACATTATCGTTTAATATCATACATTGTTGTTTTAATTTTTCCATGGAATCATCGTTGATTACGCCGTAGTCTGCAAGTTCAAGTTTTTTGTCTGCAGAAAATTGAGCGGCACATCTCCGGGCGGACTCTTCATCGGACCATCCGCGGTCTTTCAATCTTTGCAACTGAATGTGCGGCGGGCTCCAGACTGCGATCGTTCCGGCTAAACCGATGTTCCAATTACGTTCAAAGAGCAGGGGAATTTCAAAGACTGCCACGGAATTTTTCGGGAGTTTTGCAAAAAAATGTTCTGCCTGTTCCGTCATTGCCGGATACAACTCTCCTTCCAGCCAACTTAATTCAGATGGATCGGAAAAAACAATTTCTGCAATCTTCTGTTTTTTCGTTGTTCCGTCTTCATTCAGGACAGAATCCCCCCAACGCTCCCGGATTTTATCGTGAAAAATCCCTCCGGGCGTATTATGTATCGATGCACATAAAGAATCTGCATCTAAAGTATAGCGGCCAAGATCGGAAAATAATTTCAGTACAGTTGATTTTCCACATCCGGGCGCACCTGTCAAACCATATATTTTCAAGGTTGGCAGCTCCATTAAAATTTTGAAAATGATCTTTCAATCATCAAAAAAAAATCGAAAAGATTGACGGTTGAAATTACCAAGTTCGTCTGTCAGGATTTTCAATAAATGAAATGCAAGGGTAGATAAGTAAAAACCGAAAAAAAACGGAAAAATATCTAAAAAAATCTGCAAACTGACATGACAGTTTCGTAAAACGATGCTATATTATACATGCAATTTGAAAAAAGTCAAGTCAAAAGGTGTTTTTTTTATGAAAATTTGCAATAAAAAACTGCTGGGCGAGGGCAACTGGCTTGCCCTGTATGAACTGGAATACGAAGACCGGAACGGTATCAAACGGACCTGGGAATGTGCGTCCCGTAAAAAATGCAGCGGCGCAGTTATGATCATTGCCCGGCTTATTCCTTCCGGAAAATTGATCCTCATCCGTCAGTTCCGTCCGCCTGCCGGAAAAATCATGGTTGAGTTCCCCGCAGGGCTTATGGATGGTGATGAAGCACCGGAAGTGACAGCTGTCAGGGAATTACGGGAAGAAACCGGCTATATCGGAACTGTGACATCGATCATTCCTCAGGGATATTCGTCTCCCGGAATGACAGGCGAGACAGTTTATATCGCAAAAATGGATGTTCTTGAAGCCGATCAAAAAGAACTGAAAACAGATTTTGATGAGGCAGAGGACATCGAAAACGTTCTCGTTTCTCCGGCGGATCTTCCAGATTTTATCCGGAAAGAAGATTCTGCCGGACATGGGATTGATATCAAAGTCGCAGCTTATGCTGCAGTTCTCTCCTGAGGCTTTATATGGCAAATATCGCGATCCGTTTGAACCAGAAAGCTGCGCTGGCAGTCCGGAAAGGACACCCGTGGGTGTTTTCCGATTCGATCCTGAAACTCTCCAAAGAGGGAACTCATGGTGATACAGCCATCGCCTTTGATCAGAGCGGAAAACACTGGCTCGGGGCAGGGCTTTATGATCCGGAATCTCCTGTCCGGGTGCGGATCCTTACCATCAAACGGAATGATCCGCCTGTCGGAAAAGAGCTGTTCCGGACGTTGTTGAAACGTGCTCTGGAGCGTCGGCTTGACCATGTGCCGCCGGAAACAGATGCGTGGCGGATCATCAACGGAGAATCTGATTCGTTTTCCGGTGTCGTCGCAGATAAATATGCCGACCATGCCGTTTTAAAAATCTATTCTGCCGCATGGATCCCTCATGTTCAAGCATTGCGGGAACTGCTGGTTGAAGAAGTACCGGGGGTAAAAGAAACTGTTTTGCGTTTTTCCAGAGAACTGCGGAAATATCCGGAATGTGTGGAGGAAGGCAACTCTGAACCTGTAACATTCCTTGAAAACGGAATTCGTTTCCAGGCTGATCTTCTGCATGGACAGAAAACCGGATTTTTCCTTGATCAACGGGATAACCGGGCGGAAGTAAAGACTCTCTCCAAAGGGAAAAAAGTTCTTAACGTTTTCTCTTTTTCCGGAGGTTTTTCTCTTTCAGCAGCAAAGGGCGGTGCAGAAAAAGTCGTCAGCGTCGATGCTGATGGTCATGCGTTGGAAGCATGTGATCTTCACTTCAAAATGAACTCAGATTGTCCGGAAATTGCCGCCTGTTCCCACGAGGAACTGAAAGGCGATGCTTTTGAACTTATGCGGGGATTGATCGAGAAAAAAGAAAGATTCGATATTGTCATTGTCGATCCGCCTTCTTTTGCAAAGTCAAAAGCGGAAGTATCGACAGCATTGAATACTTACAGCCGGCTTGCGGCTCTTGCAGTCAAACTCTGTGTACCGAAAGGTACGCTTGTTTTTGCTTCCTGTTCCAGCCGTGTTTATGCCGATGAGTTGTTTGAACGGGTAAAAACAGCCGCCTCTGCTGCAGGCAGACCGATCCGGGAATGGAAACGGACTGCCCACGCATTTGATCATCCGGCTTTGTTTGCAGAATCTTCCTATCTCAAATGTATGTACGCAGAAGTGCGCTGAATCAGTTTTCCAGTTTGGAAAGCCATTCAGAAACACAGGCATCTGACGGCATTTTCCAATCTGTTCTTGGAGACAGTGCGATTGAGCCGACTTTCGGTCCATCCTGACAGCAGCTCCGTTTGAACTGCTGAGAGAAGAATCTGCGGAAGAATAATGTCAGGAACTGCTTGATCTTTTCTTCCGGATAATCACTGCCGAATGCCTTGGTCGCAAGGAACAGAAGTTTGTCCGGAGCCATGTGGTACTTGACAAAATGATAAAGGAAAAAGTCATGCATTTCGTAAGGTCCGATGATATCTTCGGTCTTCTGTTTGATCTCGCCGCCTGCGGAAGCCGGGAGCAGTTCGGGACTTACCGGAGTTTCCATGATGTCCTGAAGGATATTCCGGACTTCTTCTTTTAAGTTTCTGCCAGCCCATTTGATGATGGGACGGATCAGACTTTTCGGAATATCACAGTTGACGGAGTACATGGCGATGTGGTCGCCGTTGAATGTACACCAGCCCATAGCAGCCTCGGAAAGATCTCCTGTTCCGATGCAGAGCCCTCCAACTCCATTGGCTATATCATGAAGAATCTGAGTCCGTTCTCTTGCCTGAGTGTTTTCATAAACAACATTCCGGTTTTCCGGATCATGTCCGATATCGGAAAAATGCTGCAGACAGGCTTTGCTGATATTGATTTCCCGCAGTTCTGTGCCAAGACCTCTGCAAAGTCCTACTGCATTGTCATAAGTCCGTCCGGTCGTTCCAAACCCCGGCATCGTAACAGTGATAACATCGGATGCTGAACGTTTCAGCAGCTTCATTGTATTTACACAGACCAGCAGTGCAAGGGTTGAGTCCAGTCCTCCGGAAATTCCCAGAACCAGTTTCTTTGCTCCGGTATGTTCCATTCTCCTGGCAAGACCGGCGCATTGGATATTGAAAATTTCTTCACAACGTTCTGCCCGCTCCTGTTCATCGGCAGGAACAAAGGGCATTCTGTCGATCTTGAGCAACTTTCCGTCAGATTCAGTCAGAGAATTGAGTTCCACCCTGCGGAGATGATCCTGAGAAAACATCTCGGTGTGAGCGGCATAGAACTTGTCTGCAATTCTCGCCGCATTGATATTTTCAAGGTCGATATCGGTGAAATAAATCTTGTCCCCACGCTCAAAACGGGGAGCGTTCAAAAGTTGCTTGCCCATGGAGTAAACTGCACAATGTCCGCTGCAAACACTGTCTGTTGTAGATTCAGAAACCCCGGCAGAGACATAGACCCGGGCAGTCAAACTCTGAAGACTTTGTACGGAAAGCCGGTTCAGGCGTTTTTTCGTCTGATCGGCAAAATCAATTTCAGCGGAAGGCGAAAGAATCAAGTTTGCTCCGGCAATAGCCAGTGCTGCTCCGGGAGGAATGACCGATAAGGCATCATCTCCGATTTCCATGCCGATTTTTACACCATTGTCGGTTTCAAAGATCAAATCGGAACCGAACGGGACGATCATTCCTGCATAGGTGATTTCCCGTCCTTCAATTCCGGCTCCGGAAGCAAAAACTCCATCTCCGGAGCGACTGCTTTTGGGAACGATCCCGCAGATAACTCCATTTTGAATCAGAATACTGCAGTCATAGATCCGGTTGCGATCTTCCACAGGTGCGCCGATGATAAACATGGCTGAACAGGTGCTTGTCTCCTGCAGAAACTGTTCCACTGCTTTTTCTGTCTGCTTCAGAAACATCCGGTCACGGTAAAGATCACCGCATGAAGCAGAGGTCAATGAAAGTTCCGGAAATAAGACGACAGCACATCCGGCATTTTCTGCTGACTGGGCGAGCTGAAGAATATGTTCAAGATTCCATGAAATATCCCCGACTTTTCCTGCGGGAACGCATGCGGCACATCTGAAAAAACCGTACATAATCAAATATCCTGTTTTGAAAAATTATCCGTGAATTGCAGTTTTCTGCACCACTCTGGAGTGTCTCTTGCGGAGATATTCCAAAGCTTCTTCCGGGGTATCTACAATGATAAAAAGGTCAAAATCTTCTTCCGAGATCAAACCTTCTGTCAGGAGAGTCTGTTTGAACCAGTCGATCAGCGGAGTCCAGAATTTCTTATTGACCAGCACGAGCGGAACCGGATTGATCTTTTTCGTCTGGATCAAAGTCAAAGTTTCACTCATTTCATCCAGTGTTCCGAATCCGCCGGGGTAGACAACCACGGCAACGGAATATTTCAGGAAACAGAGTTTCCGGATGAAGAAATAACGGAAGTCAAGAGAGGTGGTCTGATAGGGGTTCGGGTGCTGTTCCATGGGAAGTTTGATGTTCAAACCTACGGAGTTACCGCCATTTTCAAACGCCCCTTTGTTCCCCGCCTGCATGATTCCGGGACCGCCGCCGGTCAAAACTCCATAGCCGGATTCTGACAGCATTTTTGCTAATTTTTCAGCCGACTGATAATCCGGATGCTCCGGTTTGGTTCTGGCTGAACCGAAGATGGAAACCAGAGGTCCCTGTTTCGACATTTCTTCAATTGCTTCTACCAGTTCAGCCATTATACGGAAGACCCGCCAGGGTTCATCCTGAAGGAAATCCTGTGTTGTGCAAATCGGACCGGTAATCATCTCGTTTTCGTTCATTTAATATCTCCGGGGGTTATTTTCATGAGTTTCATCAGTTCTTCGGGCGAGCAGCCGTGTCTGTTGTCTCTGTATTTGATATGAATCATTTTTACAGCAGAAGAGCGCGCCAGGGCAGGGGGATAGGAATCATCGATGAACGTTTTCAATATCGCATCCATTTCCTGTTTCTGTTTCGGAGGAAGTAACGCTTTGTATTTGTTGTAGTAAGACTGGCTCACGCCGTTCATTTTTGATTCGGAGTCATAGATCATCTGCTTTTTCTGGTTGTACAGACGGGTGACTTTCCGGGCATCCACTTTGATTTCTTCCTGCATCGGGGCAGGATCAATTTTATCATTCCGTTTCGGCAAAGCACGTTCGGCTCTTCTGTCTTTATTCAGACGTGCCCTCATCTCTTTCAGCTGTTCTTCTGAAAATCTCTTATCCTTGATGTACATGGAAAAACCGCTTTCGACCAGATAGTTCAAGTCTCGTTCGATTTCACTTGCAAGAAGTTTCATTTCTTCCAGTCTGGCATCCACTTCCGGCGATGTCCGGTAATTGCCGGAATGATTGTTGTCTCTATAGCGTTTCCGGGTTTCCTGGAAATGGCTTGCATTGATCTTCCAACCCGTGACAAAACGATCTACATTATGTGTAAGCTGATATCTGTCAGATATTTTCAATTTATCCCGTTTTACCTTCTGGTCAATCATTCTGGAGAGTTTCTGGATCTCACCGAAATAACGTTTCTGATATTCAGCTATCGCAAAAGGTGAGTGTACATTTTTGGAGAAAGCAATCCGTTTACACTGATCCCAGCGATGAGAAAAACGGAGCAGGACATTCAAGTCATCAAGATAATATTTGTTCGGAACAAACGTGCGGCGTTCTACTGAAAAACGGAGATTTTTGAGATATTTGATCTGTCTCCTGATATCAGAAATCGTGAAAGAACGTGATTCATACACTTCCTGCTTGATGTTTGCTTTTTTGTCCACATTGATTGTGCTGATATAATTTTTCACATCAGCCCCGATCGTAATATCACGGATCCCGATCTGAGAAGCAACCATCTGAATATCAGAAGCATCTGCCTGAAGACGGAACAGTTTCAGTTTGAAGTCGTTGCGGTATTTTGCTCTGGAATCGAGCCGCTCAACAACTCTGGCATTTTTGACAATTTCTTCAAAATCATCTGCAAAATCTTCCAATTTGCCGCAATATGCTGTCAAACAAAGGGCAAAAGCGAGAATAAATATAATTTTTTTCATATCGGTTCTCCTTATCTTAACATTTTTCTATTTTGTGGTTGTTGACTGGTCAATTGTTCTTCCCGTGCCTGTTCCCGCAAAATTCTGGCAATCGCACGGTTCGTTTCGCGAATCGCAATTTCATCCGGCGTAAGATACTCTTTGATCTCTGTCGGGTTGAAAAACTGCTGGATTTTATAGAGAATCGGATGGTGCTTTTTACAGGCATTATCCAACTCTTTCTGCACACGGATCAACCGCTGGGGCGGTTTCCGCTTCCTGCCAAGCTCCAATGCAGTACGGTAGTGATATTTTGCCCGTCCCCACTCTTTCAAATGAACATAACTGCGGGCAAGATAAACCCGGTAGAGAATATTTGTCGGAGACATCCGGACAAGCCGGGTAAAAGTTTGCATTGCGGTCCGGTAACGTTTGATCGAATAAAAATATTTTGCTTCACGCCAGGTCATAAAGACTTTTGTCCGTTCCAAGTCAAGGAAAAGCGTTAATAATGTGGCATTTTCCGGTATGTCATTGCCAACGATCAACTCTTCCAGAGTATCATCCACATCGGAATCCATGATTGTCGGTTCAACAACGGTGACTTGTTCCACAACCGAGTTTTTGACTTGAAGCCGTTCATCGTAGATTTTCCGTTTTTCTGCATTGGAAAGCACGTTGAACGCTTCGACGAGAAGCTGAAATTCCTGTTTTTTCTCCAGAGAATTCCCAAAAAGATCAGGATGGCAGGTTTTGGCTTTTTTATAATAAGCCTTCTTCAGCGTGTCAAAGCTGCTCTGAGGATCAATTCCCAACAAATCGTAATAGTTCATCATTTTTAAGAACTCCTTCGATTTCCCTGCAATTCCCTGTCGCCTGCTTAATTATTTACATAAACATCTGTCAGTTTTCCACCGAACAGATCTATCGCTTCCTGTACCATCGGATTATCTTTTACCTCATCCATCAACTCCCGGACGGATTTTTCTCTGACCGGAGGAGGTGCATCAAACATCGGTTCTCCAAATTCATCTTCGACGGAATCTTCCACATCATCGTTTTCCTCTGTCTCCGGAGCATCATCGTTCACCGGGGCAGGGGCTTCTGCCGGAACCGGTATTTCTTCCATGGGAATCTCTTCTACCGGAACGGGAACTACTTCTGCCGATACCGGGATTTCTTCATCCGGAACAGGAACTTCTTCCACCGGAATTTCTTCTGTCGGGACGGGGATCTCTTCAACCGGAACTTCTTCCATGGGAATCTCATCTACCGGAACTTCTTCCATGGGAATCTCATCTGCCGGAACAGGAACTTCTTCCACCGGAATATCTTCTTCCGGAACAGGTACTGCAGTCGGTTCCGGGATTTCTTCTTTTACCGGTTCCGGGCCTGGTTCAACAGCTTTCTGCAAAACTGGTGTAACATCCTGTGCTGCAATCTGTTGCACAGGAATGGGTTGGATCTGTACAACCGGAACAGCCGGGACCTGTTCAAAGGAAGGGACTGCCTCCAAAGGCGCAAGTTCGCCTGTCTTCCGGATGTAATTCAGACGGGCAATAATATCGCTGACCTGCGGTGCATGAGCAAGTCTCATCCCTTTCAGGAGAAGCGTTTCGATAAAAATCTGTTTGTTGATGGATTCCCGGAGCAGATACCCCGTGGAGGAATACTGTTCCAGAAGTCTCTGCGGAACGCCGGGGGCTGATTCAGCCGCAAGTTTCCGGAAAAGCTCGATCCGGTCAGGATTTTCTTCAATGACAGATTCCGGATTTTTCAGGATGGAACACATCATGACTCCGCGCAGCCAGGTGAGGATTTCATCAAAAAGAATTTCCAGATTTTTTCCGGATACACTGAAATTATGAATCGAAGCAATCACGTTCCGGGGGATGTTCAGCAAGAGTGCCTGAACCAGAGAATACATATCCGCCGGAGCTGTCAAACCGAAGAGGGATAATGCCTGTTCCTCGGTGATACTTGCATTACCATCATTTCCGGTACAGAAGAAAGAGATCATCTGATCCAGCAGAGATTGCGCATCACGCATTCCGCCGTCAGCAGCACGGGCAATCACATCGATTGCTGCCCGGGAAATTGCCACATTTTCAGTTTTGGCGATCAACTCAAGTCTGTCTGCAATCAGATTGGTGGGGATCCGCCTTAAATCAAACCTCTGACACCGGGAGATCACAGTTGGCAGAACTTTGTTGACTTCTGTTGTTGCAAAGATGAATTTTGCATGGGCGGGCGGCTCTTCAATGGTTTTGAGAAGTGCGTTCCATGCACTTTTTGAGAGCATATGAACTTCGTCGATGATATAAATTTTATATTTTGCACCGATGGGAAGATGGATCACCTCTTCGCAGATTTCACGGGCTTTATCGACCTGGGTGTGTGTTGCAGCGTCGATTTCAATCACGTTTACACTGCGTTCTTCAGCAATCGCAAGACATGAACTGCACTTGCAGCAGGGTTCCCCATTTTCCGGATGTTCGCAGTTGAGTGCCTTTGCAAAAATTCGTGCAGAGGTCGTTTTTCCAATCCCTCGCGGTCCCACGAACAGATACGCCTGTGCAATACGGTCGTTCATGATCGCATTTTTCAATGTACGGGCAATATGTTCCTGTCCGACCATGTCAGAGAATCTTTGCGGACGCCATTTTCTTGCTATAACCTGATATGCCATAAATACCTCAATCATCCTTGTTGCTGACAGTCAGATAGAAAACATTTCCTTCCGGGTCGCGGAAAGCTGTTACATTGTACCCCAGAATAGATGGGGTTTTCTGTTGGGGGAGACGGTAAGCTGTCAGTTGTTCGATCAATTCTTCTTCCGCCTCCATCATCCAGACCGGGGAACTCTCCTGCCGTGCAAGCACCGTCTTCGGCTCAATTGCCTCAAGACAGAGTTTTCCACCGTCACACATCTGGAACTCCACCCAGAATGAACTGTCCAGAACCGGAGTTCCCAACGCCAAAGTATCCCGGTAAAACGCACGGCATTTCTGCATATCGCGAACCCTGAGAACCAGACTGTATTTTTGACTTTCCATTTGATTAAAACGCTTTCTTTCCAATGTCTCTTGTTCAGAGATTTTTCTTCAACAGAAAGTATAAACTCATTTTCTGTTTTTTTCAAATCAAATTTCAAGAAAAACGTTTACTTTTCTGCATTTTTTTTACTGAAAATCGTTTGCAATGAAAAAATATGGAAAAATATAACAGAAAAATAGTGTTTTTTACTAAAAAAAGATGTTTTTTTGAAAAAAAGAATAGAAAATGACAATACAGCAGGATATATTACTGAAGACACCGGAAAACAGTAATGTTTAACTTAAGGAGTTGTTTTTATGAAATTTGGTGTGGCTGATTATGGATTGAGCGTATGGGATGGAGAGCTTTATGATCTCCAGACACGTCTCGAAGATCTCAAAGCTATCGGTTACGATGGCATCGAACGGTTGACTGCTGCAAGTCCTTCCGATGCAATGAGACAGGCTGAAATCTATCACCGTCTCGGAATGGATTTTTCAACCGTTGCAGGACCTAAAGTCGCCAACGGTATCGCATGGACATGCGCTCTCGGAAAACCTTACGTCTGGCTGACTCCCGGACCTGCCACCCGTGATGTCAATATTGATATTTTCTGCAGAAGAGCAAATCGCATGGTGGAAGTCGCGAACAAGATGAATGTAGAAGTGGCAGTTCACAACCACCTCGGAGCCGTTGTCGAACAGCAGGAAGAACTCGATAAATTCATGAAAGATGTTCCCGGTGCCAAACTGATCCTTGATATCGGACACCTTCAGGGCGCTGGCGGCGATTGTGTTGGAACCATTGAAAAATATGCCGACAGAATCATCGCAATGCACTTCAAAGATATTGAAATGCTTGATCCCGATAACAAAGAATGGTACAAGCGTCTCTGCTTCCGCGGTCTTGATGATGGCAACATCAACTTTGACTGGCGTGCAAGTGTCCGGGCTCTCAAGAAAGTCGGTTATGACAAGTGGTGTTTCATTGAACAGGATACCCACCGTGCCGATGCTCATCAGGAATTGGCTCAGAGTTTGAATCTTCTTAAAAAAGCGTTTGCGGAGGAATAATCAATGGCTGCTAAAAAAATCCGTGTCGGTATCTGGGGACTTGGTCGTGCCGGACTTGATATGCACTGTCCGGAACTGAACGTCCATTCTGATAAATTTGAAATCGTCGCAGGCTGCGATGTCCTTCAGGAACGTCTTGATGAACTCGTTCAGAAATATCCCAAAGCAAAAGGATATCTCAATGCAGATGAGTTTCTGGCTGATAAGAAGATCGACCTCGTTGCCGTCGCAACGCCGTCTGTCTATCATGTCGATTACGATATCCGTGCTCTTGCTGCCGGAAAGTATGTCTTTGCTGAAAAGCCCGTGGCTGTTACTGCTGCCGGACTCAAAAAACTGGAAGCAGCAGCAAAAAAATATCCGGGAAAACTCTTCTGCCGTCAGAACCGCCGCTTTGAACCTGCATTCAATCATGTGAAAGAGATCATTGAAAGCGGTATCCTCGGTGAAATCTATGAAATCAAACTTTGCCGTCACAACTATGGTTTCCGTGATGACTGGCAGACCCTTCAGAAGAATGGCGGCGGTCAGCTCAATAACTGGGGCCCGCACCTCATCGACCATGCGATCCAGCTTATGGGTGCACCTATCAAGGAAGTCTGGAGCGACCTCAAACAGGTTGCAGCACGCGGTGACTGTGAAGATCATCTCAAAGCTGTGTTCCGTGGCGAAAACGGCAGAGTTATTGATGTGGAGATCTCAGGCGGTATCGCTCTTCCGTCGCCCGTTTATGCTGTCTACGGAACCCGTGGTACTTTGATTTGTGAAGATGAACAGGATATCAAACTGAAGTATCTCAAACCGGAATTCAAGTGGCCCACCAGTCCCGCAAGAGACACAACTCCGCCCCGTATAAATTCCTGGTTTACCGCAAATAAACCGGAATGGGTCCGGAAAACGATCATGGTCGAACCGGCAAACAATGCTTGCATGAACGATATTTACGGTCACATTTACAATGCGATCAGGAAAGGGATTCCGTTCCCGGTCAAGCCGGAAGAATCTTTTGAAGTCGTTCGCTGGACCGAAAAGATCAAAAAGCAGAATCCTCAATTCTCCAAAGCCAAGATCAAAGAATAATTTGATCCTCTGCTGAAAAAATCAGGGCTGCTTCATCCCGTTAAGGTTACGAAGCAGCCCTTTCTTATTGCTCAAAAGATTATTTAACCGGAAGATCTTTCAACTCTTTTGCCCGGAAAAGTTCTTTGAAATCGCCTTTCCGGTCAATCACAAACTCATCCAGTTTGTTGCCATTTTCATCAACTGCTTTTGCATAAATCTGTTTCTCTGTAACTTTCACCCAGAGATAACTGAAGTTCGGATTGGAGGAGTTCCCTTTCGGACCATCCAGAGAAACCCAGTTGACCGGAGAGACTTTCAATGCCGGATTTTTTATTGGAGTCCGGGAAATGATGGTCTTACTTCCTTTCTGAGCCCGCCAGTAACGGTGAACATGCCCTGCGACCCACAAATGGATCCTGCCTTCCTCTGAATCATCTTTCAGAAACGGAAGCATCATATTCCGGATGCGGTTTTCAATCTCCTTTTTGGATACCTGCGGTTCAGAATGGGAAAGGATAATGCGATATTTTGCGGTACGGAAGAGTTCCGTTTTCCGTAACTTTTCCAGCCACGCCTGCTGTTTGCTGAACAGGTTGTTCAAGTCAAGAAGCGGACCGCACTGAGCGGTGTAATTTTGATGGTGAAAGAAGTCTCCGCAATCAAGTGCGATCAGCAGTACATCGCCCAGTTTGAAAGCATAATAGGATTTATCCTCCGGCATCTGGAAGAAGTTGAACCAATCTTCTGCAGCCAATCCATCCAGCTCATGGTTCCCACGGACAAATGCCCACGGCTTGACAACTTCATTTTTACCAGTGGAAAAATCATCGAAGAAATCGGTCAGATAGGTCTTTTCCATGTCGTGCATATAGCTGTCCAAATCTCCAACGAGAACAACGAAGTCTGATTTTTTATACTCCGGCATATTGCGCATCCGCTGCATGAAATTTTTTCTGTCTGCAACGGTACGGCAAGTTGTGGAAATAGAGAGCTGTGTATCTCCGAAGACGAAAAACGAAAACTCTTTCCGATCCGGATTCCGGAGCGTTTTCACCGGAAGTAAAACCTCCTTGAACTGTATTTTTGTCCACATGGCGCGGCGCATTCCCTGAAATCCTGCAGGCGGTTCCAGAAGAACAATACGGTATTCCAGATCTTTTCCGGAAGGAATATCGTTGATTCTGATACGGTGGATCCTGCTTTTTTCACGGAAGATGACGTCTCCCACAAGATCCCACACACGGGTCCATTGTTTTGTGCCTTTGACACGGTAATCGATCCCGGCAGGAACCGGTTCTTTTGTCATGAAGCTGAAGAGAAAACTTCCGTTGCCCGGACGCAAAACAACTTCCGGATGAGCCAATTCTGCTTTGACCGGCTGATAATTTTTATGCTCTTTCAGAACAAGATTCCAATTGATTTTCCGGTTTACTCCATAGCAGTAATCCATCAGAAAATTGGTGCGTTTCGTGGTAATAACGATCTCATTTCTGCCCGTTTTCAGAGGCAGCTTGATGATATGATCATTGGCTGTGACCGGATCGTAATCATTTCCCAAACCTTTGTTGCGAAGATCATAAATGACTTTTCCGTTGAGTGCAAGAGAAAAAATTCTGCATCCGACTCCCAGCCACATGGTTTGAGGTTTCTCAGCATGGATATACCCGCGCACCATTGCTGCTCCCCAGCCTCTGGCAGCTTTGTTGAAATCAACTCCGGCTGCGGGAATTTCAAGTCTACCGGACAGAATATTGCTCATGAATTTGAGTTGTTCAGGAGAATTTACCTTCTGAAATAATTTATCATCAGGGGACCAGTACCAGTAATCCCATTGTTTCGGGAGTTCTGCTGCTGCAAGCATAAACGCCGTCAGCATAAGAAGAATAAAAGCAAATTTTTTCATAAAACAAAAGTCCTTTTGATCATGCAAGATCAGCTTTTCTTTGAAGTTCCAGAGATTTCCTGGTGATATTCAAAGCCTGTTCTGTTCCATAAGGATGTGTGCCGCCGGAAATTTCTTTGCCGAGAATTTCCAGATAATCCAGCTCGGTGGAGCGTTCAGGGATAAACTCTTCCACACCGTTGTTATCATAAATCCGAATAGGAGTTTCCAGATTATAATTAAATTCGATCACACCGGTTTTTCCCCACAGCGTGAACCTCCAGCCGAAGAAAGATCCGTTTTTGAATCCAGCAGGCACGGAGTAAGAGACATCTCCCATGACATTGCAGCCGTTTTCAAGAGTGAACATGAAGTTCGCTCCGTCATGGAATTGCGGTTCTTTGTCTGCAAACGCATTCCAGGTTCTGGCAGCGGCAAGATCTTTGATCTTCTTTCCGGTCATGAATTCAACAGCATCCAGACCGTGAACACCAAGATCGTTGATGGTTCCGCCATGCTTTTCTTTGTCATAGTACCAATCGGGACGGATCCCGTAGCTCAAGCCGTGCTGACCGCCGAACTGGATCATCTGAACATCTCCGATCCTTCCTGCCTGAATCATGTCACGGACAGCAGTAAACTTCGGACGATGCCGCAAGTCAAGCATAAGACCGACTTTCAGATTCTTTTCTTCTGCAAGTCTTTGAATTTCATCCAGTTCTTCTATTTTGATGCAAAGGGGTTTATCCGAGATGATATGTTTTCCCTTTTTCATCGCCGCAATCTCTCTGGAACCGCGGATCCCGAAATATTCACCAATTGCAAGAACTTCAAAATCAGCTTCTTCCAACATTTTTTCAAAATTGTTGTAAGTGACTGCAAAGTTTTTTTCTTTGACAAGCCGTTCTGCAATTTCCGGATTTTCTTCACAAATCGCAGTGATCTCCCAACCCGGAGAGGCTTCCATCATGCGGTACAAGTGTTCCAGATGACCGTTGTTCAGACCGATAAAAGCTGCTTTCATTTATTTATCTCCCTGAAAATCAAGAGCAAGTCCGACAAAGAAGCGGATCCCGCGCTCCAGGACTTCATCGTCAAAATCAAATTTATCAGTATGAAGATTTGCTGTTTTATCGCCGGTTCCCAAATGACAGAAAACACCGTCATATTTCTGGAGATAGAAAGCAAAATCTTCGCTGCTCATAGAACTTTCCGGCATTTCCGTGAAAGCATCTGCTCCCAGATATTTTACCGTGCAATTCTTTGCAAGTTCATAACCGTGTTTTCCGTTGATTGTTGCGGGGTAGGGGACATCAAGCTGAAAATCACACTGAACTTCATCAGCTTTGCACAGTTCTTCGCAGAGATTGCGGAAATCTTCGATCATTTTTTCGCCGGCTTCCGGATCAAGAAAACGGATCGTTCCCTGCAGTTCAGCCTGTTCGGGGATCACATTGGAGTTGCTGCCGCCGTTGAGGGCACAAACCGTCAGAACACATCCGTCAGGGATGATTTTCTTTGTACCGGAGACAAGTTTTGCAGCAGTTTCCAGCGGATTTTTTGCCCGCTTCGGCATACTGCCGTGTCCGCCTTTTCCGGTAATGACGATTTTGAAAAATCCGGCAGCCGCCATGACCGCTCCGATTCTTGCAGAGATCGTTCCGTATGGAACTTTTGGCCAGTTGTGAAGTCCGGCAACAAAAGCCGCTTCAGGATTTTTCAAAGCCCCGGCTTCAACGACTTTTTTTGCCATTGCACAAATCTCTTCGCCGGGCTGAAAAAGATAGCGGACGGAACATTTCAATTCACTCCGCAGTTCCCGCAGACAAAGGATCGCACCATAGAGCATAGCGGCGTGTCCGTCATGTCCGCAGGCGTGCATAAATCCTTTGTGGGTAGAACAATAGGGCAGATCAGTTTTTTCTTCCACCGGAAGCGCATCGATATCAGCGCGCAAAGTCAGGTTCGGAAGAGCAGGATCTCCCATCAAAGCAACCACATCTGTTCCGAGAAAAGGTTTCTGTATGTTCAATTCAGGAAATTGAGCCAGCTTTTCACGGATGAATGCAGAAGTTTTGTACTCTTCTCCCGCGATTTCCGGGATCTTGTGAAGTTCATGCCGGAACGCAATCACTTCCGGCAGATATTTCCTGATGAGAGAATCCAAATCGTTCATGATCAGTCAGCCATCCATTCCTGAAGATGTTCTGCAACAAACTGATCATCATGAAGATGCGGATAAGCATCATGTACCCGTGTGATCTCATCAGCCTGTCCGGGAGAGAGAACTTCAGCGGGGTTCAGACACCATGTGCCTTTCAGAAGACCCTGTCTGCGGAGAACCTCATGGATCCCGGGAATACAACCTGCAAAACTGTGGGCAGGGTCAAAGAATGCCGCATTGCTGTCGGTGACTTGAATTGCGCGTGTCAGAAGTTCCTGCGGGATCGTTCCGCCGTTCGCCTTGATCGCATGGATCTCATCCAGCAGTTCAACAGCTTTTTTGGTCCAGCAGCACCAGTGTCCGAGCAGACCGCCCTTGACCTGTTTTTTCACGCCGTTGAACTCATAATCAGTGAGCAGATCAACAACAATATTATCATCGTTTCCGGTGTAAAGAGTGATATCTCTGCCGGATTCCGCCACGGCGCGGATCACGTCGATGGTGCAGTAGCGGTTGAAGGGAGCCATCTTGATCCCGATCAGGTTGTCGATCATGGCAAATTCTTTCCAGAATTCATACGGAAGGATTCTGCCGCCGACGCTGGGCTGAAGATAGAAACCGATGATCGGAATGACTTTTGCAACGGCTTTGCAGTGTTCCAGCATCTCTTCCACGCTGGATCCGGCAAAAGCACTGAGACTGAGCAGTCCGGCATCGTATCCGTTTGCTGCTTCAAATTCCGCTTCATAAAGAGCCTGTTCCGTCTTGCCGCAAATGCCGCCGACTTTCAGGATCTTTTTGCCTTTCCGTTCGCACCATTCGTCAATAAAAGCAGATGTCTGCTTCAAAACGGGTTCAAACAAACCAATTTCCGGTTTCCGGATCTCAAACTGTGTGGAGTGAACCCCGACAGCGATCCCGCCGACTCCGGCATCGATATAATAGCGGCACAAAGCGCGCTGGTTCTTCGGCATGAATTGTCTGTTTTCATCCAGAGCGAGAGGCTGGGCAGGGATCACAACGCCCTTGCGGAATGCTGCCAGTACATTTTTGTCAATATCTGCAATCGTTTTCATAATCAGAACTTTCCTGTGTTGACTTCAAAGTGGGTGGGTTTGCCAATGGAGATCCCGCCATTGAGGATCCATTCAGCCTGCCAGCGGATCATGGTGTCCATAGAAACGGAGGGATATCCGAAAATATCGCACATTTTGGCGGAGTTGTTCAGATAGCACTGGTTTCCGGGAACGCCTTTGAAACGGACTTCTTTTCCGAGAAGTTTGCCCAGCTTCAGTGCGGTGGATTCAACGGAAACTGTTTCGGGTCCGGTGATATTCATGATGGCACAGGGATTTGCACAATGTTCCAGACAGCGCAGCGCATAGCTGTTGGCATCGCCCTGCCAGATGGCATTGAAGTAGCCCACTGTATTGTCCACCGGCTTGTCGTTCATAATATTCGCTGCAATGTCATGGATCACACCATAACGCAGGTCAATGGCATAATTCAAACGGTAGAGCAGGATCTCCGTTCCGTTTTTCCGGGCGCAGTTCTGGAAGATCCGTTCTCTGCCGAGACAGGACTGGGAATATTCACCAACAGGGGAGGGGATGACCTCTTCCGTACAGCCGCAGGAGCCGACGGGAACCAGAGGATAGACACAACCAGTGGAGAATGCAACGATCCTGCTTTCCTTGAAGTGGTCGCCAACATACGCCGGAGCAAGAACGTTCATCGCCCATGTGAGGTCTTCACATCCCTGAGTTCCGAACTTTCTGCCAGCCATAAAGATGATGTTTTTGATTTTGGGAAGAGTTTTTACTGCTTCAGGATCAAGAAGATCACAGGCGATTGTTTCGATTCCCCAAGATTCCATTTTTGCCCGTTCTTCCGGATTGGAGAAACGTGCAACGCCATAAACTTTTTTATTCACTCCGGCTTCGCGGATCGCATTGACCGCAAGACGTCCCATAGTCGGTCCCATTTTTCCGCCGATCCCGAGGATCATGATATCCCCTTCCAGACGTTTCATCATTTCGATGAGTTCAAAACCCGGACGGGCAAGCCTTTCTTCCAGTTCAGCTACACTTTTCATGATTCTTCTCCTGTTTTATTATTTTTCAACCTGTTCGATTGCATTTTTACTGAAACCCGGTATCACATACCGGAACGTTTTATCTTCATTATGGATGATCTGAACACTCTCCGGTTTCTCTATGGACAAACTTTTGAATGCAAGATCAACTGCCTTTGTATGACATGCCGCCAAATCCAGATCTGTAATGAAACTCTGTTTTCCGGAGACTCTGTCAAACAGTGCGTGCCACATCTCTTCTCTTGACCCGAACGGATCGGTGATCACAGGGATTTCCCGTTCACCGGATTCCGTTTTGACGGTGATCTTTGAAAGTGTCCAGTTCACTTCTCCCTTTTCGCAAATGATCCGCAAAAACGGACCCTGATTGTCATCGCAGCTGTGAGAACAATAATAATCCAGCATCAGTCCGTTATCCAGAGTGTAGTGAAGTTCTGCCGTGTCGCAACTTTCAATATCCGGGTTCGCACGCCACAGTCCACCTTCCACTTTGACGGGCATCGCTCCTTTTTCCTGAATCGATCCGCCAAAGTAAAGCAGCAACATCAGATAATGTGCCGTTGCATTGGAAAATGGTGCATCAAAGACCGGCAATCCATTGGAAAACAGTTTTCCGCTCCAGCCGTTTCTGCTGTAATATTGATTGTTCCGCGGCCAGAGACAATATCCTTTAAGCCGTTTGACTGCGCCCAATTCTCCGGAGAGAAGCAGCTCTTTCAAATCACGGGTCGTCTTGTGATAGTTGTACTGGAACCCGACACAGGCAAAACAGCCGGACTCTTTTTCCGCCAGTTTCATTGCGTTGATGGATTCCATATCAGGTGCTGCCGGTTTCTCCACAAGAACATTGATATGCTTCTGAAGCGCATAAACTGTCATCTCTTTGTGATATAAGATCCCGGTGGGAATCGTGCAGAAGTCGATCTTTCCGGAAAGTTCATCCAGCATGACTTTGTAATTATCATAGATCTTGCACCCCATGGACTCCAGGACGGCACATTTCTCCTGTTCAACATCGCGGTTGATCACTGTTGCTCCGACGAACTCCATAAGCCCTTCTTTACAGCAGCGCATCAAATCTGTATAATGAACATTTCCGTAGCCGGAAACTCCAATAATTGCACCTTTCAATTTCATTCCTGTACTCCATCACCAGGGGTAGTGATCCCAAACTATTTCAAGCGTTTTATCTTCCGTTTTGACTTTGACTGTACGGACAGCATCCCGCATATCGATTGCAGCATTGATCCGGTTCCTTCTGGTTTCATCAGAGATCTTCACTGCTTTCATCTTCCGGATAAACTCTTCTGTGGTGCAATCCTGTTTCACCATCATAAAGAATCCGCCGTAAGCATGATTCTGAGTGTAAAGCTCTGCTTTTTCTTCATCCAGATTGTACATATTCAAATCCCAAACATTACCCTTTCTCTTGATCTGAAAATCATTCCGGTATCCGGAACAGATCCACAGATTCGAGCCGTGCATCATCGGGCGTTTTAAGGGGAAGAGCCCCACATGGACCCCATCCATCCGGATGATCAGCGGGCCGGAACTCTTTCCTGTAACCGGTTTCCCGTTGATATCCAGAATATCACCGTCAAAACGGGCAAAATGCAGACTGAACCCCAGCTTCCGCAGTTCAGCATCTATTTTGTCGATTTTTGTCAGACAAAGCAGATGATTCTGCTTCAGCACTGTCCGGATCTTCGGTTCGGGCGGGAAACTTCTCCATGTATAGATCTTTGACATCTTTTCCAGAGTAAATTTCCCCTCGAAGGGATGACACCGGAACGTTCCATCTGCATCCACCGCCTCCAGTCGCAGGGAAAGAGAGGTCATTGCTTTGTTTTCAAACGTTGCATAGACCGGTCCATCCTGCCAGCCGCTTCCGCCGGATGTTACGCACTGCCATACAATATTATCCCTGGAAGGGTATTTGTCAAATGCTCCAAGCAAAAATTTTTCATTTAAATAGCTGAAAGCGTGACAATCGTCATGGATCGGCAGCTGTAATTCCCGGGGATAAGCCGTTTCTTTGATTTCTTTGATCTTAAAGCGATCGAGGTAAAACTTAAGCACCGGAAGGAAAAATCCAACTCTTCCGGCTTTGATTTCCTTGTCCGACCACCCGAAGATATAAGAAACTATATCATCGCGTTTTGTCTTATACCCCCCATTGTAACCTCTGCGGTACGGGGCAGGGAACCGGTTTCCGAAAAACGCCGCCTGTTTGAAAATCACATCATCAAGAAAATCCTTCGCTGTATTTATGACAGTTCTATTGTCAGAAATGGTTGCAGCAGTCAGCAGAATGATCATGTCGACCGTCAGATATGTTGTCGTGTAATTTTCCGCGATTCCTTTTGTTTTGAGATAATTGATATATTCCAGCCACTCTTTCAATCTCTGAGGAAACTCTTCCGGCGCATATTGTTCTGCCAGAAGCATAGAGAAAGTGTAGGCTGCAAGACAGGGGTTCACATAGCTCCAGGAGGCTGTCGTTGTCTCTTTTTTGAATACAGGATAAGTTCTTCTGATCACATCCTTGAGTTTTTTCTGCATTTCCGGCGGCAGTTGATCTGCATAATATTTGTCGATCAGGAGCATCGGCTGAATACAGAAGAAAGTCCCGTTGCCATCCCAGCATTTCGGTTCTTCCCAGTACCACTTGAATCTGCCGTCCGGATCCTGGATCGTGTTCAGAACCGCATCAAGCGTTTTCAGAATTTGCTTTTTCCGGAAGGCTTTATCCGTGAAATGGGGATTGTTCTGATATTCTGCAGTCTGCGGGATCGTTGGATCGTTATCCAGCATCAGCAAATACAATGCGTAAAGATTGGAATGCTGATAATTATGCAGAGATTTGTTCGTAAACTTTTTTTTGTCAAATCTGTTATTCAGCAGCTCTTTCGGAAAAATAGAATAATCTGTTCCGCCAAGCTGATGGATTGATTCATCGTACATCGGTATGCTGTTTAACAACCCCTCATGTCTCTGTTTATTGACTCTTGATTTCATAATTGCCAGCTCCTTTTTTTGTTCTGTCAATGTTTGACATCCTGTGATACAGCCAACGAAAATGACTGCAAAGATCAAGTTCAAAAGTTTCATGTTTCTCCTTTTATTTTATTACCACGGATAGTGATCCCAGATGATTTCAAGATTTTTATCTTCCGTTTCAACCTTAACAGTGCGGATCGCATCGCGCAAGTCGATTGCGGCATTGATCCGGTTTTTGGCAGACTCATCAGAGATTTTAACAGCATTCATCTTCCGGATAAACTCTTCCGTGGAACAATCCTGTTCGATTATCAGGAAGAAACCGCCGAATACATGGTTTTGCGTACAAAGTTCAGCAGTTTCTTCATCCAGATTGTACATCATCAGATCCAGAATATTTTCTTTTCTCTTGATTCTGAAATCATTTTTGAATCCGGCACATTTCCAGAGAGAAGAACCGTGCATCTGAACCCGTTTCAGCGGGATCAAGCCTGCATGGATATCGTTCATGCGGATAATTACAGCTCCGGCAGATTCTTCCGTAACCGGATTTCCGTTCAAGTCAAGAACTTCACCGTTGAACCGGGCAAAATGAAGGCTGAATCCCAGTTTCCGGAGTTCTGCATCCACTCTGTCGATTTTTGTCAGACAAAGCAGCTGATTCTGTTTCAGGATCGTCCGGATCTTTGGCTCCGGCGGGAAGCTCCGCCAGGTGTAGATTTTCTGTAGTTTTTCCATGGTAAACTCTCCCTCAAAGGGATGACACCGGAACGTACCATCTGCATCCACTGCCTCCAGCCGCAGAGAAAGAGAAGTTTGAGCTTCGTTTTCAAAGGTTGCATACACTGGACCGTCCTGCCATCCACTACCGCCAACTGTCACGCACTGCCATACAATGTTGTCTCGTGACGGATATTGGTCGAAGGCTCCGAGAAGATATTTTTCATTCAGGTAACTCTGTCCGTGACAATCCGGATGGATCTGCATTGTGATTTCCCGGGGGATCTGCTTTTCCTGTGCGATGTTGATTTCATTCCTTTCCAGATAAAGAGAAAAACTCATAACCGTCAGCATCGTTAAAAAGGGGTCCCGGTCATTTTCCGGGATCGTATCACCCCAGCCGAACAGAAACGGAAGAAAATCATATCGTTTCGTCACATAATTTCCGTTGTAGCCTCTGCGGTACGGGGCAGGGAACCGGTCGCCAAAAAATGCCGCTTCTTTGAAAAGTACACCGTCAAGAAAATCTTTTGCAGCTTTCCTGAGCTGTTCATTTTCTGTGACATTCGCAGCGCAAAGCAGAATCATTGTATCAACGAGCAGGTAGGTCGTTGTATAATTTTCTGCGATCCCTTCATTTGTCAGGAAGTTCAGGAATATTTCAAACTCTGCCAGATGTTTTTCAAACTGTTCCGGGTAGAACTTTTCCGAAAGCAATGCCGAGAAGGTATAAGCTCCCAAGGTTGGGTTTACATAACTCCAAGACCCGGTATGAGTTTCTTTTTCAAAAACAGCATAGGTATTTTTCAAGACCTTGCGGATCTCTGCAAGTTGTTCAGCCGGGAGTTCATTTGCAAAGTAATGTTCGATTAGAAGAAGCGGCGCAGAACTGAAAAACGTTCCATTGCCGTCACAGCATTTCGGTTCTTCCAGAAACCATTTCAGCCTGCCGTCCGGATCGGGTGCGTTTTTCAGAAAAACAGCCAGGATTTTCTGAACTTCTGCAAGGATTGAAGCACTGTCTTTCAGAATCGGATCATTGCGGAATTTTTCAGGAAGAGCAGAAAAATCACTGCGTTTTTTCATGATCAGAAGACACAATGCAAAACTGACAGAATCACGGTAAGGGTGAAGTGATCTGTCAGTAAATTTTTCAGCAGAGAATCTTGTTTTCAATTGTTCCGGAGTATAAAGCGCGGGGTCATAATCACCAATTAACCCGGCATGAGAATCATACCGGGTTAAGCCATCCTGCAAACAATGATCCTGCAGGCGGATCAAACGATTTTTCATTATTGCAACTTTCCGATTTCAAAACTTTCGACAATGATATTACCTTTTTTGGCAGTGTTGTACAGAAGGAGAAGTCTTTGTTTCGGAGATGCGGGGATTGCAAAATCAATTTTTTCCCCTGCCTGACCGAGACGTTTTCCCCATGCGTAGCGGGCAAGAGCTTTTGTCGGTCTGCCGTGGTTGTCGATATCGTACAGAACAAGTCCCAGAGTTGCACCATCGTTTGCTGTCATCGTGAATGAACAGGAGAGAGCTTCTTTTGTTATGGGAAGTGTGATCGTTCCGATGTTATATCCTTTGTTGATGGTGATTTTTCCGTTTGCAGCTTTTCCGGAGATGTTGACACCCGTCTGTTTTTTATTCAAATCTGCTTTGAACGGGATCGGAATCGCAGGGAGTTTCCGGGCAACTTTCGGAGCATCCACTTTGGTCTTATCGGTAAATTCCGCTTTCATTGCAGTAAAGCTGATCTCTTTTTTACCAACACTGTAGAAGAACAATTTTGACGGAACTTTCAGCTTGGATGCGGGGATGATGAACTTCACATCAACGGCACCATCCACAGGAACTGTCCAAGCCGGAATACTGATCCGTTTGTTGTCTAAACCGAATTGCTGGATTCCGAGCTTTGCTCCTTTTCCGTTCGCCTTGATGGTGAACAGAACATTTTTGTCCAGTGCGGGCAGCTGCATGGAACCGAAATAGTAACCGCCTTTGCTAACGATTGCATTGTTTTCCACTTTTGCGGAAATTCCGGCTTTTGCGACATCTTTGAAGTCGACTGTCAGCGGGAAATCCGCTGCGGTAAGAGTTGTGACTGCTGCGGCAATCACAGCAACGGTTGATGTTTTCATATTGGTATTCTCCTTTACTATTGTTTTTCCATGAAGTTTAAGAAGGTGCAGCGGTCTCTTCTGCTGTCTGATCATGATCTGCTTGAAGTCATGCTGACCGCCTGTGCGCCAGGCATACTGATTGTACGGTGCGGCTGTGGTTGCTTCGCATTTCAGAGTGATTTCTCCGGATGCGGGGATCGCTTTTCTTGTAAATTTGATGATACGGCAATCAATTTTCGGAATTTCCATGACGAACCCTTTTTTCAGTTCAGCGGTCGTCCATGTCTTTCTGCCGTTCATAGTGATCCGTTTTCCGGTGGTAACTTCTGTCAGATACCAGTTTCCTTCGGGGATATCTTTCAATCTGACATGCCATTTTTTGTTCTGCCAGGGATCCCAGTTGTAAAGCCCAAGTGCATAATCGCCGTTCAAAGCATGCATTCTGGTCTGAACTTTCCCGTTCCAGTTGTCATAGAAATATTTCCAGATCCCGCCGCGGATGCGGGATTTATCCAGACTCCAGCGGCTTGCTCCGGAGGTAACATCTGCAACTGCCGCATTTTCATCGGCGCGTTTGCCGTCAAGATAAAAATCTTCCACCTGTTTCAGGATCTTCAATGCTTCAACAGTAGCTTTCCCGATACATGCTTCATTGATCCCGTAACGCAGAACAGCAGCCCCGCTTGCCGCAATATGAAGCATACTCAAACGATGGTTTTCATAACGCTGTTCATAGCCGTAAGTACTGCCTGTCATTTCAGCTGTCATGCGGCGTCCGTTCATGACTCCGGCGGTGTAGCCGACACAATAGGAACTGCCGGGAATTGCGATGATGGGAATATTGGAAGAACGGGACATCGCATCGACTGTGATCGCATCATATACCCCTCCCATAAGAGTGTCAGCCATGATGAAATCCAGCGTTCCTTTCATCAGCCGGGGATCTTCTGCAAAGGTGCAGACACCATATTTCAGGTCACCGAGATCTTTTGTCCATTCATGAAGAACGGTGTTTGCCCCGATTTTCAGTTTCGGAAAATCTTTTGTGAGATTGTCCTTCAGGATCTGATAAAGCTGACGGGTCTGTTCATTCCGGAAGTAGTACCACTCCTTCGGATATTTCTGAACAAGGTCGACCGGAGAGAGTTTTTCCGGTTTGATCTTTGCAAACTTGAAGAAAGCTGCAAGACATTCTGCGCAGTAGCACTGAATACAGTAATCTGCTTCAATATCAATATCCAGCCAGGTCGCACCAGCTTCTGCAGCTTCTCTACCCAGCTTCAGCAGCTTTTTGTAAGGATAGCGTCCCGGCGTAATAACTGCTTGCGGACAGAAAGCTCTGCCATGATAAGCCGCCTTGTTGATATAGCGTCCGTTGACCCCATTTATTCCGGTAAGGAAGTCCCTGTCTTCGATCTTCTGGTTCTTATCAATTCCCTGCGGATTGTACAGAAGACATGCATGAGGGAACCTCCGCCGAAAACATCAAAACCGCCTTTATCCCAGATATCTTTATATCCCCGGTTCGTGCCGGACGGAAGCTGGGCGACAATGGCATCAACTTTCAAATCTTTGTAAAGCCGTGCTTGATCTGCAATCGCACGTCTGCTGTATGCAAACGCAGGAATATTGGTATGAGACTGAATTTTGATCCGGCTCTTCTGCAGCCCGTTCAGATCCAGTTTGACCGGATAAACACTGAATTGACCTTTGTAAGGATATTTTCCGGTGAGTTCCCAGTAAACCATTGATTTTTCCGGGAGCTGCTTTGACGGTTTGACGATAAGTGTGACGATATTGTTTGACGTTCCGCCGAACATCCCGCCGGGGAGCGGCTTGGTCAGAGCCGGCTGTAAAACACAGGTAGGGATCGGAAGTTCATAACGGATATAATTTTTCCCGTTTATGACTTTCTTTTCTTTCTTGAATGTTGTACGGATCTCTGTCGGATTTTTCCAACGGTCCATGAGACCGGCTTCCAGTAACTCAATATCTTCCGGAATCGTGATAAAAAATTGTGTTCCGCTTGACTTCAGGTCAAAGATCCGCTGTCCGACATAGAAAAAGTGAAAAGAGA
>SUVT01000150.1 GCA_015061845.1 Lentisphaerota bacterium | reverse complement strand
AACTTGAAAAGAAAGTCTTCCGTGATAAATTACTCTCCAAAGATATTTTGGAAAGGAAAAAATAATGAGTTTGCGAAAATTTATTATGATCGGAGCGGCAGCGGCTCTTTTGAGCGGAGAACTTTTCGCCGGATTCAAAGAAGATATGGCAGCAGCAGAAAAAGGGGATGCCAACGCACAATTCAAGGTCGGAAATCATTATTCTGAAAAGGATGATTATATCAATGCTGCAATATGGTGGTTTGCTTCTGCAAAGCAAGGACATGCTGAGGCTCAAAACAGGCTGGGCGAATGTTATTATTACGGCAGAGGCGTGAAACATGATTATGCCGAAGCTCTGAAGTGGCTGGAAGAGGCGGCAGACCAGGATGATGCCGCAGCTCAATGTAATCTGGGGATTTATTATTACGACGGAAAAGGCGCAAAGAAAAATTATTCCAGAGCTGTGAGGTGGTGGAAGAAGTCCGCAAAACAGAATTATCCCGAAGCAATGTACCGTTTGGGTTTGTACTACGAAACAATCGACCACGATGTGGAGGAAGCCGTGATCTGGTACAGGAAAGCTGCTGCGGAGTATTATCCCCCGGCACAGAATAAGCTTGGTTTGTGCTGTGAATCAGGTTATGGCATGAATAAGGATCTTGCCGAAGCCGTGAGATGGTATCTGAAAGCCGCAAAACAGGGCTATGCTTCTGCGCAATATAATGCGGCAATATGTTATGAATATGGTGACGGTGTGCGGCAGGATCTTGCCGAAGCCGTTTTCTGGTACCGCAAGGCAGCAGAACAGGGACATGCTCCGTCACAGTGCAATCTCGGGGCTTGTTATGTCAAAGGTGACGGAGATTATACCAAAGCGGTGGAATGGTATCAGAAGTCAGCGGAACAGGGCTATGCCAGAGCGCAGTTCAATCTTGGTGAATGTTATTATTCCGGCAGAGGTGTGAAAAAGGATCTTGCCGAAGCTGTTGCCTGGTACCGGAAAGCTGCGGAACAGGGCTATGCCAGAGCGCAGTTCAATCTTGGCGAATGTTATGAATTCAACAGAGGCGTGAAGAAAGATCTTTCCGAAGCTGTGAAGTGGTATCAGAAGTCAGCGGAACAGGGACATGCCAAAGCACAGTTCAATCTTGGAGTATGTTATTATCAAGGCAAAGGGATAGAACAGAACCGTGCCGAAGCCGTGAAATGGTATCAGAAGTCAGCAGAACAGGGACATGCCGGAGCGCAGTGCAATCTCGGGATGTGTTATGAGTATGGAATCGGAATCCGTCAGAATCATTTTGAAGCAGCGAAATGGTATCGGAGATCAGCGGAACAGGGGGATGCCGGAGCGCAGCTCAATCTTGGCGGATGTTATTATAAAGGCAATGGAGTGAAGCAGAGTTATCTTGAGGCTAGAAAGTGGTATCAGAAAGCCGCGGATCAGGGGATTGCCGAAGCGAAAGAAGCATTGAAACGGTTGAAAATGAAGTAAAACGCTTTTATTCCCGGTCATAATTTCTTTTCGGGTTGGAATTTTTCATTATTTTCCTGATTTGAACTTGAAAAAAGGTTCTTTCGGGTTTATTGTATCTTGTTGAATCAAAAAACTCCAGATATGATAAACAAAAAGGAATATTTATCATGGAAAAAAACTATGAATTTCTGAACCGTATGCGCGTTGTGCATAAGCCCGACCGCAGAGATGCTTCAGCAGTCAAGACCGAACAGGAACTCGCTCTTAATTCCAGCTGGAAGATCGTGATCCCGGAAAACGCTTCTGAAATGGTCAAGATGGCTGCAAGCGATTTCCAGGATTATCTTCTCAAAAGTATGGATCTTTCTATCGTGATCGAAAAGACCGCTGCCCCGGCAAAGGCTCCCAAGACCTTGCTTTTTGTGACAGCCGATCAGTTCCCGGCAATCCAGGAAAAACCCACTGTCAGTCGCTCTTTCGCTCTGGATGTCAGCGATGACGGAATCGTTCTCTGCGGTGCAGATGAACGCGGTGTGTTCGCCGGAAGTATCCATTTGGAAGACTTGATGAACTACCGCGAAGCTACTTTCCTGACCAAAGGCTTCAAGCTCCGCAATCCGCTCACCAGAATGAGAAGTACTCACTCCGGAAGCGGGATCGACGATTATCCGGATTGGCAGCTGCAGGCAATCGCTCACGCAGGATTCACTGCAATCGATATCTTTGTCAAGGCTCCCAATGTCACTACCAGAGGACCTGCAAATATCAATGATATCATCAACCGTGCAAGCAAGTACGGTCTGGATGCCGTTCTCTACTGCTATCTGAAGAGCTACAAGCACCCCGATGCAGCCGATGCTGAAGAATTTTTCGACAGCGTTTACGGCGAAATCTTCCGCGCTCACCCCGGATTTGCAGCGATCCACCTGGTCGGTGAGTCTCTTGAATTCCCCAGCAAGGACCCCCGTACCACAGGAAAATCCCACCGCGAAAGCGTTGTCGATGGTATTCCCGATACCCGTCCGAGCCCGGGCTGGTGGCCCTGTACTGACTACCCCGCTTATATCCAGCGCATTGTGGATGCTGTCCACAAAGTCAAACCGGAAGCAGAAGTCATTCTCAACACCTACAACTGGGGCTGGACCCCTGCGGAACTCCGCCAGGAATTCCTCTCCAAGATCCCGAAATGCGTCACCGTCCATGTCACCTATGACATCTTCAAGATGAATGTCCGCAACGGTCTGAAATCTCCTGTCATGGACTACAGTATTTCCGCTGATGTCCCGGGTGAATACTTCGTTTCTGAAGTCAAGGCAGCCAAAGCAGCCGGAATCAAGACAGTCCGCTGTACCACCAACCTTGCCGGTTCCAGCTGGGACTTCGGTACCGTTCCTTATGCTCCGGTTCTCTTCCGCTGGGCAAAACGCATGACCATTCTCCGTGACTACCTGTTGAACTACAACGTCAACAGCTTCTATGATGACCATCACTACGGCTGGTGGCCGAACCCCTGTAATGACCTTGCAAAAGAAATCTTCTCTTCCGATGGAGAACTCGATGTCGAAGCGATCCTGACCCGCGCCGCTGTCCGCGACTACGGTAAAGATGCCGCTCCCACCATCGTGAAAGCATGGAAGATCTGGAGTGATGCAATGGATTATTACGTCGGTTCCAATGAGGACCAGTACGGTCCGTGGCGTGTAGGACCTTCCTACCCCTTCATCTTCCAGCCCAACATCACCCGTACCATGTCCAAGAAAGAGATCGACTTCCCCTCCGCACCCCACGCTCACTTCGGCGGCCGGATCGTCAAGACTCTGTACCAACCGTACGAAAACGAAAACCAGTCCCCCGGACCTCTCCGTTATCCCGGCGAAATCAGATCTCTGGTGAAAATGGAAGAATTGTGGGAAGAAGGTCTTGCCCTGATCGAACAGGCACAGGCACTGATTCCGGAAAAGAAGAAGGACGACGGAAAGCGTCTCTGGTGTCTCGGTAAGTTCATCCGCAACTCCATCCGCACCACCCGTGCAATGAAGCAGTGGTGGCTCCTGAATACCAAACTCATCGCCTCCTATGACCGCGATGAAATGCTTGGCATTCTTGACAAACTGGTGGAAATCGGTAAAGCTGAAATCGAAAACGTCAAAGACACCGTGGAAGCCGTTTCTTTCGACTCCCGTCTCGGCTGGGAGCCCAGCATGGAATACATGTGTGACCCCTGGCATCTTGATTGGAAGATCCGTCAGATCAACAGCATGTTCCGTGAAATCGAAACCTATCGCGGCTGCCTGATGCTTGGCAAACCCGAAGAATAATTCCCTTACGGAATCCAGAATTTACAGCCGGTATCCCTGTGATGCCGGCTGTTTTTTTATCAAAAACTGAAAAAAGCGAACTTTTCTGCAAAAAAGTTCATTTTTGCACTTGCAATTTTATAAAAGCGGTGTATATTAATGGAATCATAAGCGACCGTGTATGTATAGCTCAGTTGGTTAGAGCGCCACGTTGACATCGTGGAGGTCGTAGGTTCGAGTCCTACTACGTACACCATTTTTTTTGCCTTTTATCAGCCTCGTAACAAACAAGTTACGGGGCATTTCTTTTGCCCGCTATTCTTGCCTTTTTCCAGCCGTTTTTTTCTCTCTTCCTCTGTTGGGTCGGGAACTCGTCTCAAGCTCAAATTTCGCTCTAACGATATCAATATTCAGAAATAAAGGTCATTTACCTATTGACTGCAAAGGGTTGGAATATATAACAATGCATTATTTATTGTTTGTTAATGTCCCAAATTTTGTGATGAAACGAATTATTTGACAAAAGTGCAGCTGACCTTTATTTTTTAATAACCACAAAAAAAAGTAAAGGAAGAATCAGATATAGAATAAAATTAGCAGGAAACAGTGATTTGTCAAGCGGAAAATGGATTTTCTTTTGATGAATTAGTCATAAAATTATCAGAAGCCTACGAAAAGAAGGCACTTACAGAAATTTTGGAAATGAATTTGAAACTAACGCAACCGTCAGAAATTATAAAGGTTTTTTACAAAATTTGGGACATTAACAATATTTTTTTCAATGGCTGAAGATTATTTTTTTATTCAGAGGTAATTTCAAAAGTCCGGCAAAATTTGGCTGAAAAAAGATTGTTGATGAGATGGAAATGGTAGTTTGAGCGTGGCTACCATCCTCCTTCGCTGAAGCTATGGAGGACAAGCCGAAAACGCTCCA
>SUVT01000033.1 GCA_015061845.1 Lentisphaerota bacterium | reverse complement strand
TTGCCCCCAGCGGCAATGAAAAACTGGAAAGTTCCCGACGGATATTCAAACTATCCATTACTCTGAATGAACAGGGCAGCGTTGCCGCACTGGAGCGGGTAAGGAATGCGGTAAAAATCGCTTCTTTGAGTTTGTAAATGATCTTGTAGGGATTTTCTCTGCAAAATATTCCGATCCAAAGCGGATAAATCACAAAAACCATTGCCAAAACACCGATGATGACACAAACCGTAATTTGAAAATAGGGCATAAAAAGTTTTGCTCCATAGGTCGCAAAATTAACGGCGGTCAAAGCGAAAACTCCAAATGGAAAATATGCCATGATCCAGTCAATAATCTTAAAAGAGGCTCTCTGGCAGATATCAAAGATCTGCAGCAGCAGATTGCCGGATTTACCGATTTCGCTCTCTTCTCCATTTTTGTTGATCAAAACCCGTATTGCAAGACCGAAGAGCAGTGAAAATATGATAATTGGCAAAAAATTACCTTCGGCAAGGGCTTGGAAAGGATTCATAAACAATTCATTCAAAAATTGAGCAAAGCCGCCGCCGGATTCACCTTTCATTTTCATTGAAGCAACATCCTTGGAAAATTTTCCGGAAAGAGTTGAAAAATTCTGCATTTCAGGATTCATGACGATAGCCAGAATACAACCGAAAAAGGCGGCAAACAAAGATGTGGCAAAATACCATAACAATACAAAAATACCGATTTTGCCAAACTTTCTGATCGGCAAACTGGCAGAACCGCAGACCAAAGAAAAGAAAATAATCGGTATCACAATCATTTTCAACATAGAAACCAGTACGGTACCGAATGGGGCAATGATCTGAATGATTTTTTCAGCACTATCCGCAAAACGGCTTTCGCCGAGTTTAAAAAGTATAATTCCTCCTATAATACCCAAGCCAAAGGCAACAGTCATTTTCAGAAAAAGCGGCGCTGAACAGTAATAATTAAAAATTTTTTTGAACATTTATTCCTTCTCCGGAACTTGCATTATTAAAAGTAATTTTCTCATTTTGATAAAATGAGTAACGACTCAATAATATAATTATAAATTAACCTTTTTACAAATCTGTTTTGTTTTTTATTCTAACAATACTGACAAATATCGCCATTTGTGGAGAAAAATAGAGAATTCTCTATCACCTTACCGAACATCTATATAAATCTTTTATGTATAATTCTTGAGGCAATTTCAAAAGTCTTCAAAAGTGGCAGAAAATTCTTGTTGCGATCTGCAAATGGAGCGTTTTCGGTGGTTACCCTGTGGGTAGCCACGCTCAAACTACCATTTCCAACTCATCAACAATCTTTTCTCAGCCAAATTTTGCCGGACTTTTGAAATTACCTCTTCTTAACAAATAATTCTTTCATAAACGACCGCCGGCCTTATCAACCAGAGAATTTTGAGAGAATCTATGCAAAGCACTTTTCTTTTCGGAGAATTTGCCGTTCTCTATTTGTTCTCTGTTTGGAAGAGTTTACGCTATAAGTGCCTGTCATTCATTGGGTAAAATCAAGATACAAAAAAAATGGTCGACGATTTTCGCTTAATTCGAAATATTCTCTCAAACTCAAACGGTTGCAAGTTAATCAATCATGGTCATCGCTTCGTCAAACTGCGAAAATATCTCTGTTTTCAGCATTTTTGAAAACAGAGAAAAATTTTCTACTCAACCGAAAGGACTTTTTCTCCGCAACAACTGCAAAAAGTCCTGAAAAAAATGACAGTGATTTTCGCTTTCAGCAATTTCTGAAAAAAACTGTCATTTTTTCTGCGTTTTCTCCGGCGAACTTTGCGCTGACCAATTAAAAATCGGCATCCATGGAATCAATGCATTGGGATTATAGTTCAACAAACCGATCTGCAAACCATTCTTTGCATAATTGAAAACTCCGATCTGCAGCATATTGCCTCCTGGCGGATCGTCAATAAAATTTGCTGCGCCCACACATACTCCATTGTTATGTTTCCATGTATTAACTGCCCCGACAGATAAGCCATTATTTTTTGTTCCGGCAGGGAAAATGCCTGCGGTCAAACCATTATTTTCATCCTGAAGGAAAATGATTCCGCAACTGATTCCATAAACACTTTTAACGCCTCCGACCAGTCCGGGTGAAACTGCAATTCCATATACATTGCTGGCGGGATCGCAAAGATGTACGGGCCAGAGAGAAATTTGCAAAGGTGTCCACTTATTGTCTTTGATTATTGAAGTTCCGAACCATTCGACACCATGCGCATAAATGCTTGAGACAAAAAACAGAGAGAATAATATCACAATAAGTTTTTTCATTGCTTTTCTCCTTAATAGCGGACCGGACATTTTTCATGAGAATTTTTTTCTGCTGTTAATATAACAGAACAAGGTATTAATTGCAAGCAGAAACTCTCATTTTCCATTTTCTTACATCATACGGAGCGTAAGCGAAGTGCTTCATATCGGAATGAAATGGCTTGCCGCGGCGTAATGAAATGAAGACGGGAGCTGCTTCATATTGTGGAGCTTTGGCGGCTTGTCGCGGCGTAATGAAATGAAGACGGAAACAATGCTTCAGCCGTCTTCGCTTTGCTACGCCGTGCCAAGTCTGAAAAGGCGTTTTATGAAGCACGGCTTTGCCGTATGAAGCGGCACGTTGTGCCATGAAGCGCACCTGCGGTGCATGAAGCGAAGCCTGACGGCTTCATTTTTTTTGCCTTGGAATCAAGGCAAAAAAATGGTCGGAGTGACAAGATTCGAACTTGCGACCTCTTGGTCCCGAACCAAGCGCTCTAATACCAGGCTGAGCTACACTCCGACTTAATAGAAAAGTAATATATCCCCCTTTTCAGAAATGTCAAGCTCAATTCTGAAAAAAAATAAGAATAATGGGATTTTTGCCGTTATACGATCAAATCTTTCGGCATCGTGTAGAAATTCCGGGAACCGGTTTCTGTCACGACAAGGACATCTTCCAGTCGGATCCCGCCCCATGCCGGATGATATAAACCGGGTTCATTACTGATGACCTGACCCTTTTTCAACGGTCCGGGATTTGCAGGAGAAACTCTGGGAGCTTCGTGAATCTCCAAGCCGACTCCATGACCTAATCCATGAATAAAACCACAGGGGATGCCATCTTTATTTTTCCCGGTCTCAAACCCGGATTGCGCCATAACAGTTTTGGCTTTGTTATGAACTTCCGCCGCAATGACTCCGGCTCGGATCATTTTTTCCGCCGCCTGAGATGCCGCAAGGACTGCTTCATAAGCACGCTTGACCACCGGAAGCGGTTCGCCTTTGACAAATGTTCTTGTCATATCCCCCCAATAACCCGTTTCATCGTCACGGGGGAAGATATCAACGACAACCGTTTCCCCCGCAAGGATCGGACCGGATCCCACATTATGCGGCTGGGAACATTGAACCCCGTGAGCCGTGATCGTGCGGGAGGCAGTAAAGCCCCGGGCTTTCAGAAAACCTTCGATCTCCATTCGCAGAAATTCACTTGTCAATACCTTTTTTCCGCAGTAAAGTACCATGTTTTTTCCGATGACGGCTTGTTTCAGGATCTCTTTGGCAAGCATCATGGATTCTTCTGTTGCGGACATTGCACGGGCAATTTTTCTGATTTCAGAGGCATTTTTACACTCCCGTTTCGGGAAAAAGTTTCCGGAAGGCGTGATCACGATCCCGTTTTTCCGTAATGTATCGGCTGTTGAAACAGGGAAATCACCGGGAACGAGCCACTCTGTAATGGCGTATTTTTCCGAGATCCGCTGAATGAGCAATTCATCGTTTTTGAATTTATCTTCTTTTGTAAAAAACTCTTCCAGCGGCAGGACTTTCACATTCTTTTTCGCCTGAACACAGGCACGTTCATATTCAAGGATTGAGACAACGATCGCCTGAAATTCACTGGTCTGGAACCAGACGATGGGATCGGGTGCATTGAAACCGCCTGCATAGAGGAGATCGGCACAAAATTCGGGGGCGGCACAGATCAATCTGCCGCAGGATTTCTTTTTCATAAGTTCAACTCCTGTCTCTGAGAGAAAATTCGCAACCGCAGAAACTCTGCCGGTAAAGGTTCAGTTCTTTGGAAAGCCGCAGGGATTTCAGAAAACCGTCATTTTTCTTGAAGTCGATTGCTTCAAAACGGGATGATTTTCCTCCGATGGAAAAAATCAGTTTTGAATTTTTATGCGGGCTGACCGTTAAAGTTGTGGTGAAATTCATGTCCAGCTCTTCCGCTTTTGCGGCGGTTCTGGAAAGATTGTATTCAAAACAGGCAGCGCAGCGGGAGCCGCGTTCGGGAGCCTGTTCATAGTCGGGAACTTTTGCAACGGCATCCAGCCATGCGGCGTGGTCATAGGGATCGACGATCAGAGGAAAGTTGTAACGTTCCGCAAAAATCCTGACACTCTCCAGCCGTTTTTCAAACTCTTCAAGGGAAGAGAGATTGGAGTTTGAGAAGTAAAGCGTGACTTCCCGTCCGTTGATTTTATCCAGACAGCCGCAGGCGCATGGAGCGCAGCAGATGTGCAGGAGCAGTTTTTTTTGAGATTCCGGCATGACCTTGTTCCAAACTGTTATTGCAGCATGACCTTGCCGGAATGGATTTACGTTTTCGGGAAATGGGAATCCAGAAAACGTTTTGCATTTTCTGAACCTCCGGCGGTGTGAAACTTGTCGATGATCGACTGCAGTTTCCGTTCTGCCGCAGCCTGTCCGAGAGCGAATCCGTTCAAGAGATGAAATGCCGGGAAATCGCTTTCAGAGACTGCCAATTCAGAAAGTTCTCTCAGCTTGTCTGCTGCTGTATTTTCCTGTTTCAGCGCAGCTTTGAACACGTCTTCCGGCGTAGAAAGTCCGTTTGCAGAAGGCTTTTCCAGTTTTTCAAAACTGACGTCGAACCCGTTGCATGTCAGAAAATCCAGAATCTTTCCGGCGCGTTCCAGTTCTTCTTTGGAAAGGGAGCGCATCCACTTTGCCGCACCGGGAACGGAGAAATGTTCCAGCCGTGCAGAAAGATTCAGGTAGACATACGCAGAGTTCAGCTCTTCCATCAACTGACGGTTCAGTGCTTTGCCTAAATTTTTAGTGAGCATGACTTGCGTCCTCAGTTGAGAAATATAATAGTCTTCCTGTATTTTTCAAGGGGATGCCGGAATTTATAGAGAATAATTTCGTGCATCCCCCGTAAAAGTTCAAAGCGAACGCTGTACACTGACAACGACTCCTTTGAACGGAGCTTCTTCCAGCGGATAGCTGCAGGAACTGCAGCCGGGAACAGAACTGGAAATTTCGACGGAATCATTGTCCAGTCTGGTACATTCCCGGAACTCCGGACGGTCATTGATCATTGCAAGGATCACATCTCCAGTGCGGATCGCAGCCGGGTGTTTCCGCAGGATCGCAACATCACCATGATAAATCCCTTTGTTCTGAAGATCGTCATTTTCCATTGTGACGGCAAAAAGATTTCTCAAGTCGGAAGCACTGGATGCCCGGTGCAGGAATGAAGCATCACAGAAAATCTCTTTCAGGGGAGCAGATTTTTTATCCAGGGAATGAAGATCCACCAGGGGAATGGAACGCAGACCGGCTGGACGACGTTTCGGGTGCATCGGTTTTGTGACAGCAATACTCCGGGCTTTGGAACTCCGGGAAAGGTACTTTTTCTTTTGAAGCGCACGCAGATGTGAAAAGATCGTTGAGGTCTTTACAGAAAAATTTTCTGCAATTTCGTACACCGTCGGTGCCATACCATTTGTTTCTTCAAAGCTCTCAATAAATTCGAGAACCTGTCTCTGTTTTTCAGTCAAACCTTTCATGTTTTGACTCCCCCGTTAAGATTAAAATGACGGCTTTCAGAATAAAAACCGTCTATGTTGTAATACAAGCACCGGGGGGATTTTGTTCTCTTTATTAGAGATATTTTTATTTTACGGATAAAAATTACAGAGAGGGCGGCGTAACTGCTGACCCTGTCCGGGGGGAATAAATCTGATCCCATGCAACGAGGGACCATTTTTTTGTTTCGTTGTCATAACGTGCCCGGCTGACAGAGGCGTTTCCGGGAATGGGTATTTTGCCTTCCGGTGGGATTTCTCCGCCAAGGAAACGATAGAAACGAACCAAAACACCGCCGTGGGTCACAATCAGGATCCGTTTCCCGGGGGAACGTTCCGCCAATTCCTGAAAAGCCTGATTGATCCGCTGCTGGAATTCACTGCGGCTTTCTCCGGAGGGAACAGGCAGTTCCATGGTTTCCGTCTGAAGCATTTTGACCAGTTCCGGATGGAGTATCTGCAATTCATCATAAGAATAATTCTGAAGGAGCCCGAGATGCCATTCCCGGAATTGTTTGCAGGGGAACGCCGGAACTCCGGGATGATATTTCAGTACAGCCTTTGCAGTGTCTGCTGCTCGCTGTAAATCACTGTACCAAGCCTCATCGATCGGTTCGTTCTGCAGGATCTCTGCAGTCTTTTCTGCCTGTTGATGTCCATTTTCATTTAACGGAATGTCGATCCAGCCCTGAATGATATGTGCCTGATTATACGGAGTTTCACCGTGACGGACAAGAATAAAATCGGTAAACATTCAAACCTCTTTTCAGAAAAGCAGGGTGGGCAGGAGTTTGAGAACGCCCATACACAGTCCGTTGGGAGAAACACGGAACTCATTCATTCCGCAGGTGTCGACGATTGCCCGCTGGATCATGGCACATGCCGCAATGCTGTTTGCCATATTCTGATCCAGATAAGGGAGCTTCTGCCGTTTTTCCGGCGGCATGGCTGCAATTTTCCGGGAAAGAGAGATCAGATCCCGTCTCGGGAACGGCATGGAAGGAATATTGTTTTTATCAATGACAGGCATTCCCAGCGCAAGGGAAACATAAGCTGTCGGGAACGGACCGACCAGAAACAGTTCCGGTGCAAAACCAGCTTTGCTTTTCCACTCATTGTATTCAGAGGAAAACGTCTGAAAATCCTCTTTCAGGGAAGTCATGATTTTTCTCATTCCGAAAAATCCGACAGCACTGGTATCTATCTGGAATTTTTTGTTCAGAACACCGGGACCTACAGGGATTTCAGAGACGATATCGATTCCGTTCATTGTTCCGCAGGCAATTCTCACACCGTAGTGTCCGATGTATGCCACGATGATCGGAAGTGCGGCAAACTCTTTTGTGACAGTTCCGGCAAAATGGAGACGTGCTTCATCTTTATTGCTGAGCAACTGGGGAAAACTGCCGAATTCATTATTACAAAGCACAAACAGAGATGCTCTGTTGATGGCGTTTCTCAAAGAACCGGAGGCGACGATGCTGTACTGATCGACTTTGTGGTATTGGGCAGCTTCGTGCATCTCTTTCAATGCTTTGGCTGCAAGATCCATCCCCTCTGCGGTCAGAAGATTGGTTTTATCAAGATTCTCCCCGATGCGGGTATAGGCGGTAAATTCGTTAATGATTTCTGGCTCGCTGTCACCCTCCAAGCGGGCAATCAGCATCTGAATGGTATATGCTCCTATATAAATTGCAGCAGCTGTACTCATTTGTGATCCAGAATCCTTTTTTATTCCTGAATGTAAAATTTCCCGTAAAACAACAGAATATATCTCCGGGAAATCAATTCGTCAAGCAGTTTTTTCTGCTTTTTGTTAAAAAAAATCATGTTTTTTCAGAAAAAATTATATTTTTCGTGATTTTTTTCTTTGTATTTGGTGTGCTGTGCAGCCTGTTTTACTTGAAATCAGGGGAACAGCGTGATAGATTAACTCCGGAAAATATAACCATAAAAAAGGAGAATCTCAATGAAAAAGACTGTTTTTCCGATCGATATGAGAATTGCTCAATTTTACATGGCACGTCATAAAGTTTCCATTGAATGGGCTGAGAAATTTATCGACTACGCCGCAGAACTCGGGTTCAATTATATCAACGTCTGTATCTATGGATGTATCCGGACTGATTTCTTTCACCACATGCCGGAAAATATGTCGTACTCCAAAGATGAGATCCGCCGGATGGTGAAATATGCCTCCGATCGCGGAATAGAAATCATCCCCAATTATGAACTCTTCGGTCACGCAGAATCTTTTCTGGAATGTCCGGAGTTTGAACATCTCTGCGAACTTCGCAACGGGGTGAAAGGGCGTTTTTCAAACCTGAAAGAATCCTTCTGTCCGTCTGTGGAAGAGTCTTATGAATTTATCGAGGCTTATCTCCGGGAGACAACAGAATTGTTCCCCGGACAATATATTAATGCAGGTCTGGATGAAAATTTTGATATGGCACTCTGTCCGGAGTGTGCTGCATGGGCAGAAAAAGAGGGGCGTTCCGCTATCCACGAGTATCATATCAAACGGATCCATGATATCATTGTCAACAAGCTGGGCAAAACCATGATGATGTGGGATGACTCTCTGGAATCCTATCCCGAAGCATTTGAGAATTTCCCCAGAGATATCATTATGCTCTCCTGGTGGTACGGCAGAGAGATCCCCGAACACTCCCATACCGGCGGGCCTAGATCTGATTATTTCGATTTCCATGAAAAACATGGTTTCCGTTATATCGGGGTTCCCGCAACCTATCATTTCCAGAATATCCAGGCATTTACAGAATATGCAAAGAAATATAATCCCATGGGGATGCTGTTGAGCAACTGGGGAAAAATGACCCGGTACAATGCGTTCCCCATGATGGCTTACGCCTCCTGTCTCTGGCGTGACGACATGGATCCCGAAGAAGCGCAGAAAAAAGTCGTCCGGGATTATCTCTCCACAGATAACGAAGTGGAACTGGAACTTATGCGCCATCATTTCCGGGAAGGGGAACACCTGAAACTCCCGGCATCTCCAGCGGTTTATTCCCTGGGTGCGCTGAATAATTTTGATTACAGCAAATCTCAAATCGCACGGACTCTGATGCCGCTGGTTACGAAAGAACTGGCAAATGCGGAAAAACACCGGAACCGCTGCTTCTTCTACGAATTGTATTTCTGGCAGCGTTGCGAACTCTGGTATTATGAACTCCGGAAGATCCTTGGAAACTGGGGCGATCCGAAAGCGGATTTCAATGACTGGGCTGCTTTGAAAAAAGTAAAAGATGAGATCAGTTCCGCCAATGAGGAACTGAAAGTCTGGTACAAAAATGAATATTGCTGCGAAATTCCGGAAATGTTCACCGTGAACGATACGGTCGCCATGCTGGAAAAGATCCTTGACGGCACAACAAAACGCCCGGTCTCCCGGCTGAAAATCATTTATCCTTACCGCTATGGATTGGGTGCAATGGAATATTTTATCCGTGGGGCAGGCGAATCGGAATGGCGGTCTGCCGGAAAATGCAACGGACACTCTTTCTACCCGTTCTATGATGACTGTTCAGAATCCGTGGCATATCTTCTGATGGATGAATCCCTGCCGGAACAGCTGGAAGTAAAGATTCTTTATACAGAATGTTCCTGCGGGATTTGCAGTTATATCACCGCAGAGGGGGCAGAAGCGGATTATGTTCCGGAATCCATTCAGGAAATTACCGGAAAGGTGGTCAACCCTGAAAATATTCTTTCTGACGGGCGTTATTACACTCAGTTTGGAGACGGCGAACGTCTGACCATCGAAAAGCTGAACAAGCCTCAGATTGTGGAAAATAACAGTATTGTTCTGAAGATGAAGAAGTGCTGAAACGGGAAAGTACCGGAAAAATCGTTGATGGAGAGCATTATTTTTCTCTAAAGACTTGAAAAAGAGAAAAGATGTGCTATATTATTGATTCAGTGCAAAGCGGAGAAAGGTTCCGGATGAATCTTTTGACTTCCACTAAAACCAACCATGGAAGCTCCGTTATACACGAACAATAAAGATGACTTCAAGCGGTAAAAACAAGGAAAACCGCAGGAAAAGCATCGAAAAGAGAAAGAGAGTCTCAAAAATGGCGATCACAGTTAAAGATCTGCTCGAAGCGGGATGTCATTTCGGACATCAGACCAAACGTTGGAACCCCAAGATGAAAGAGTATGTTTACGCATCCAAGAGCGGCATCTCCATCATCGACATCACCAAGACGATCCACCAGATCGGCGATGCTTGCAACTTCCTGCAGCGTCTCGTTATGGATGGCGGCGAGATTCTCTTCGTCGGAACCAAGCGTCAGGCTCAGCAGATTGTCAGAGAATCCGCAGAAGCAGCCGGCATGAGCTATGTTTCCGAACGCTGGATGGGCGGTATCCTCACAAACAACGTCACCATCCGCAAGTCCATCAAGAAAATGCAGGAAATCGATGCTATCCTCGCTGATGAAGCAGGATCCGGCCTCAAGAAGAAAGAACTCGTTATCCTCGCACGTCAGGCTGAAAAGCTCCACCGCGATCTCGATGGTATCGTCAATATGAAGCGTCTCCCCGATGCTCTCGTTGTTATCGACGTCTGCCACAACCAGAACGCTGTCAAGGAAGCTAAGAAACTGAATATCCCCGTTGTCGCAATCGTTGACACCAACGGCGACCCGGAACCCATCGACTACCCCATCGCTGCAAACGATGATGCAGTCAAGTCCATCAAGGTCATCTTCGATACCTTCAATGAAGCAATCAAGGATGCTCTCGAACTCTATCAGAAGAGCGCAGCAGAAAAGAAAGCTACCGAAGAAGCTGCAAAGGCTGAAAAAGGCGATGATGAAAAGGCTGCAAAGAAGCCCGCTCGCAAACCCGCTGCACGCCGCCCCCGCAAAACCGCTGATGGCGAACTCGCAGAAAAGATGGGCGAAGAAGCCCCCGCTAAGAAAGCTGCTCCCCGCAAGAGAGCTGTGAAAAAAGCTGCAGCTACCGAAGAAAAAGCAGCTGAATAATTTTATCACTCAGGAGTAATTGAAAATGGCTATTACCGCAGCAATGGTAAAAGAACTCCGCGACAAGACTGACGCGGGGATGATGGATTGCAAAAAAGCTTTGACCGAAACCAACGGCGATATGGAAGCAGCTGTCGAACTGCTCCGTAAGTCCGGTATGACCAAGGCAGAAAAACGCGCTGATAAAGTTACCAAAGAAGGTAAAGTTTTCGCATACGTCGATGGCAAAAATGCTGTCATGCTCGAAATCAACTGCGAAACAGACTTCGTTGCAGGAAACGAAAAGTTCTTTGACTTCGTCAAGGAAGCTGCAGCTCGCGTTCTCGCAGGAACCACCGGCGACGGTGATATCACCGCTAAGGCTCAGGAACTCGAAAACGGAAACCTTGCTGAACTCTTCGTCAAGTTCGGTGAAAAAATGGTTCTCCGTCGCGCTGTCCGCTACGAAGCAACTGCCGGAAACCTCGTTGCTTATATGCACGGTAACGGAAGACTCGGCGTCCTCGTCGAAGTCGAAGGTTCCGATGATGCTGAACTCCTCAAGGATATCTGCATGCACATCACCGCATTCAGCCCTGAGTTCATCACCTCCAAAGACATTCCTCAGGAAAGAGTTGACAAGGAAAAAGAAATTGCTTCCGCACAGCTCATCGCAGAAGGCAAGCCCGCTGCTATGATCGAAAAGATCCTCGTTGGCAAAATCAACAAGTGGTACGGTGAAGTCTGCTTGATGAACCAGCCCTGGATCCGTGATGACAAATCCAGTCTCGCAAAGATCGCTCCCGGAGTCACAGTCAAGCGTTTCGCTCGCTGGGGCGTCGGTCAGGAAGCATAATCAAGACTGCTTTCAAAGACAATTCAAGCCGGAAGACAGAGATGTCTCCCGGCTTTTTTTAACCCTTCCGGATATGATTAATAACCAGTTGTAAAGGAAATAAAATGAATACAGGTATTCGCTCAGAAGACTTCTGCAAGGCAGCATTGGAGATTGCCGCCCGGAAGATGTTCCGGGATAAAGCCCCTACAAAACTTTGTTCACCCCGTTTGGGTACAGGTGGCAGTTTCGAGGATATTTTTTTATGGGATACCGTTTTTTGTGGACATTGGGCGAAGTATTACAGCGACATTTTTCCTCTGGAAGGTTCTTTAGACAACTTCTACCGTTGTCAAACGGAAGATGGGTTCATTTCCCGTCAGATCCACAGCAATGGATGTAGCAAGTGGTCATCGGATTATCCCATCAGTTTTGCACCGCCTTTGCTGAGCTGGATCGAACTGGAACTCCATGAAATGGGACTTTTCCCGGGACGGTTGGAAAAAGTGTATCCGAAATTGGTCAAACTGCATGAATTCAACCGCAAATGGCAGCGGGAAGACGGGCTTTACTTTTCCGATCCCTGGGGTTGCGGCATGGATGATCTCCCCAGAATCAATACTCCTTCCGATTACTCCAGACCGGGCGGAATAAAATTTTCCAGAGAGGCGGTCTTTGATGAGGGCGAAAAGGGCGATCTTATGTACGAGAGACTGCAGAAGTTCAGACCGGGATGCTTTGATCTGAACCGTCAGCTTGGCTGGGTCGATACCTCATGTCAGGTCGCTTTTGATGCTTTGAATCTGGCAAAAATAGCGAAAAAACTTGGAGACAATGCAGCGGCGGAACGTTATCTTGCAGAACACAGAAAATTATCCGAAACGATCAATGCCCTGTGCTGGGATGATGCCGAAGGTTTTTACCGGGATTACATGGATGGAACCTTGATCCGTCATAAACATGTTGGCGCATTCTGGAGCTTGATTTCCGAAGTTGCACCTGCTGACCGGGCAGAACGGCTGATCGGACACCTGAAAAATCCTGCAACATTCGGATTGCCCTGCGGCGTTCCGGGGTTGGCTGCGGATGATACCGAGTTTGGTGTTGAAAAAGTCTACTACTGGCGCGGTCCGGTTTGGGCACCGACGATGTATATGACATTGTGCGGTTTGCGTTGTTACGGTCGCATGGATCTTGCAAAAGATATCGCCACTCGTTTTTACACTGCGGCATATAAAATCTGGGAGAAGACCGGAACGATCTGGGAAAACTATTCTCCGCTTCAGTGCGAAAAAGAGTCTCCGGCAGCATCTCCGGATTTCTGCGGCTGGTCAGCATTGATCCCGATCACGATTTATCGGGAATTCTGTAACAAATAAGAGTTCCGTTAAAGAGGCATCTGCTGGGAAAGACAGTGCAGTGCGCCGCCCTCAAGAATGATCTCCCGGCAGTTGATCCCTTTGATCTTATGGTCCGGGAAACATTTTCCGATGATCTCCAATGCTTTTGCATCCTCTTCCGCAAAGCCGTAGACAGGAACCAGAACACATTTGTTTGTGATCAGGAAGTTTGCATAAGTCGCAGGCAGAAACTCTTCGCGCCATCCATCGGGAGGAGGGATCAGCGGCGGACAGGGCAGTTCTACAATTTCCAATCCGGCATTTTCCAATGTCCGGCGGTTGTTTTTTGTCACTTCCACATTTTCGCCGATGTCAGAGGTCGCCATGATTACGGCACCCGGACGGAAAAAGCGAACCTGGGTATCCACATGACCATCGGTATCATCTCCGGCGAGACCTGATTTCAGCCAAACCACACGGTTACAGCCCAGTGCTTCGCAAAGGATTTTTTCAGCGGTCGCTTTTGACATGCCCGGATTCCGATTTTCATTCAAAATCACAGATTCTGTTGTGATGAGTGTTCCCTTCCCATCAACTTCCAGCGCACCGCCTTCGCAGACGATTGGAATTTCAAAACGGCGTAAGCCGAACGTTTCAGCGATCCGTGCCGGAATGGCAGCATCATTGTCCCACGGCGGAAATTTCCCGCCCCAGGCGTTATAAGTGAAGTGAGCCATTGCAAGTTCGCCTGTGGCATCATTTTTCAGGAATGTCGGACCATAATCCCGGCACCAGACGTCATTGGTCGGGTAGTTGAAGGCTTTTGCGTTGGCTGGAAGAGGAACTTCTTCTCCGTTGGAGAGGATAAATGCCTGTTCTCCGCACTCTTCTGCAACGGCACGGTAGTATTCGAGAAACGTTTTCCGGACACTTGACATGAGTCCGGGCCATGTTTCCGGATTGTGCGGGTAAGCGATCCAGACTGCCTGCTGTTTTTCCCATTCAGCGGGCATCCGGAAGCCGAGGGATGCGGGGGTATCAGTCATGGAACCGCTCCATGATGCCGTTGTAAGCATCGATCCGTCTGTCCCGGAAGAAGGGCCACATCCGCCGGTGATCTTCCATTGCTTTCAAATCGCAATCAGCATAAACGATTTCCTGTTTATCCTGAGAGCCTTCCGCGATTCTGCGTCCGTAGAAATCGCAAACGAAACTGGTTCCCCAGAAGGTGGTTCCCGCTTCCGTTCCGACTCTGTTGACAGCAGCATAATAGCACCCGTTTGCCACGGAATGACCGCACTGGACATTGAGCCATGCTTCACGCTGAAGTGCGCCCAGTTCAGCGGGTTCTGCTGCGATCCGCCCGATGGCTGTCGGGCAGAAAATGATCTCTGCCCCGGAAAGGGCGGTCAATCGGGCGGATTCCGGATACCACTGATCCCAGCAGATGATCACGCCGATTTTTGCATATTTTGTCTGAAAGGTTTTGAATCCGAGGTCGCCGGGAGTGAAGTAGAATTTTTCTTCAAAGCCGGGATCCTGCGGGATGTGCATCTTCCGGTACTTTCCGAGAAATGTGCCGTCTGCATCAATGATTGCTGCGGTATTATGAGCCAGTCCGGGCGCACGTTTTTCAAAGAGGGAGAGGATCAGCACCACGTTATATTTTTTTGCGACTTCAGAGAACCGTTCTGTAACGGGACCGGGGATTTCGTCTGCCAGATCGAAAAGGTCGGGATCCTGGGTCCTGCAGAAGTACGGTGTTGGAAAGAGTTCCTGAGTACAGATGATTTTTGCGCCGTTCTGTGCGGCTTGCGCGATTGAATTTTCCAATGCCGAGAATGCGGCTTCTTTGCTTTCCCGTTCAGCATCCTGCACGAGTGCAATACGAATATTTTTCATCGGATCCTCCGTAACTTTTCATTATTTTATATTTATGATGTACTATAACGTTGATTTTAAAAAAATCAAATAGCAATTTTTGTTAAGGTTTGATCTTTCAGTGAAGAATGTAAAAATGCATTAATGAGCAGACAGAAAAATCCTTTGAGAATTGTAAATCCTGTATCAGTGGGGCATTTCACAAAAAAATAATAAAAAAACATGTAAAGTGGACTGGAAAAAACTGCATTTCGGGTGTATCTTATAACAACGCAAAATATGACACTGGAGTGAACCGGATTCAGGTGATCCGGTCAAATTGTTTTCCAGTACAAACTTGATGGAGGTTTTATTATGCGCATTGTCAATTTCAGTGCAGGTCCGGCAATGATCCCGACCGCAGTCATGGAAAGAGCTCAAAAAGAATTCTGCGATTACAACGGCAGCGGATGCGGTTTGATGGAACACTCCCACCGCGGACCTCTTTTTGATGAGATCCTCGCCCGTGCAAACAGCAACATCCGTGAAATCCTCGGCGTCTCCGATGAATACGAAGTCGTCTACATCCAGGGCGGCGCAAGCATGCAGTTTGCAATGGTTCCCATGAACCTTATGCTTCCCGGCGGATATGCAGAATATGCAGATACCGGTACATGGTCCTCCAAGGCTATGAAAGAAGCAAAACTCTTCGGTGAAGTCAAGTGCATCGCTTCCTCCAAAGAAGACAAGTACACCTACATTCCTTCTTTCGACAAGTGGCAGCCCTCCACCAAGGAAGCAAGCTACCTGCACATCACAAGCAACAACACCATCTACGGAACCCAGTATCAGGAATTCCCGGAAGCAAACGCTCCCCTGATCGCTGATATGTCCAGTGATATCATGTCCCGCCGTTTTGACATGAACAAGTTTGCTATGATTTATGCCGGTGCTCAGAAGAACCTCGGCCCCAGCGGTGTCACTCTGGTCATCATCCGCAAGGATCTGATCGCACGCACCCCCGCCAACGTTCCCACCATGCTTCGTTATGCAACCTATACCGATAACAACTCCCTCTACAACACCCCGCCGACCTATGGCATTTACATGCTCGCTCTGGTCACCGACTGGGTCAAGGAACAGGGCGGTATCGATGGTATCGAAAAGATCAACAATGCAAAAGCAGCTGCTCTCTACTCTGCAATCGACGGTTCTGATGGTTACTACAAGAACCCCGTCTGCCCCTGCAGCCGTTCCCGCATGAACGTCGTCTTCCGTCTTCCCAACGAAGAACTGGAAGCCAAGTTCGTCAAGGAAGCCAAAGCAGCCGGTATGATCGGTCTGAAGGGTCACCGCTCTGTTGGCGGTATCCGCGCAAGCATCTACAATGCAGTTCCCATGGAAGGCGTTGAAAAGCTCATCGACTTCATGGCAGCATTCAAGAAGGCTAACTGATCGATTTGATCGTTAACTGATCGTTAAGGGGGGCTTTCTGATTATCAGCAAGCCCTCCTGTTATATAGAATCGTCCGTAAATTTTGGGAGGTCGCGCAAATGCTTCAAAGATATTCTGTTTGCGACGGACGCATCATTCAAGGGGCTGAAGGAAGCATCCCCGTTGAAGTCTATGTCAAACCTGATGAGGCTGAAAGAGAGCATCTCATCAACGATTACGGCATGGATCAGCACACTATTACTTCGTCTATCGACCCCGGCGAAACTCCCCGTATTGAGTTTGAAGATAATCACACCGCTATCATTATCAAATATCCCAAAAATTACTCTGCCGAAGATAACTTTTTCTTTCAGGTGAAATCTATGGGGATCTTTGCATTCCGTGATAAAGTCGTGATCATCCTTGATGAATATGTTCCGCTTTTTACCGGAAAGATCGCAAGCAACGTCAAGACAGTTCAGGACGTTATCATGAAGACTCTTCAGCTTACGATCCGTCACTTTGAAAGCCACCTGCGTGTGATCAATATGTGCAGTGACGAGCTGGAACAGGCGATCGTGAGTTCCCATGACGGACGGGAATTGATCAATATGTTCACCCTTGAAAAAGGTTTGGTTTATTATGTGAATGCACTCAGCGGCAACCGCCGTGTGATCGAGCGGATCCGTGCGGCAGCAGGGAAAATGGGCTTTACTGCCGATCATGTGGAACTGCTGGAAGATATTGCCATTGAAAACAGTCAATTTCTGGATCAGGCAGAAGTGTACTCACAAGTTCTTTCCGGCATGATGGATGCCAGAGCTTCGATCATCAACAACAACCTGAACGTGATGATGAAGAACATGAACGCTATTGCCATTGCGATTGCAGTTCCGACGTTTTTTGCCAGTGTTGGCGGAATGTCTGAATTCACCTCAGCCATGACAGGTGTCGATCCGTACCTCAGTTACGGGATATTCATTCTTCTGATGCTTATTCTGGGGGTCGTTACATTCCTTATTACCAAGATGTTTGCCCGCCGCAGCCGTTGAATCTGATTTTTTATCTCATAGCAGTGCCCTCCGTATTTCCGGACAGAAAAATATTCCGTATTTTACCATCATAAAAACACTTGTGATTTATTTGAAAATAACCACTAAAGTTTTGATGATGTGGATTGCATATGGAAAAATTTCAAACATTTTTTTGTCCTTTATTATTTTCAGTTTTCATATACTTTAGAGACTGCAGGGAGATAAATCTGACAGATTTTCCTTATAAAATGCAAAAAAATCAGTTTTTATGACGTATCATATAAAATTACAGTCTGCAGATCATAAATATTTTCGGGATGAATCATTCCCCTTATTTTTTTTCAGAAATGGTTGATATAACTTGAAGTTGTGCTATATTATCGGAAGAACTTAAAAAGAAAGAGGTAATGATGGCACGATTATCAGAAAGTATGGAAGATTATTTGGAAGCGATAGCAGAACTGATCGCTGTGAATGGTCATGCACATACAAAAGAAATCGCACAGAAATTGAACGTGAAAATGCCTTCCGTTACCGGTGCGCTCCGTCAATTGGAACAGCAGGGATACATCATTTATAATACCCATTATCCGGTACAGTTGACGGAAGAGGGAAAACAGGTTGCAGACAGTATTCTCAAACGGCATCTTGTTTTGAAAAAATTCTTTTCCGACATTCTCGGTCTTCCGTCAGAAAAAGCCTCGGAAACGGCCTGCCGTTTGGAACATGCAGTCGATGATGATACCATTTCCCGTTTCATCCTGTTTTCAGAAGCGATTGAAAACCGTCAGGATGCAAAACATATTCAGACCTATTTAACAGAAGCAATGCAGTTCCTCAACAGCGGAAATGCTGAAAATATTTGTGTTCTGAGTCAGTTGAAGCCGGGGGAAACAGGCACTGTTGAGCTGATCGGTCGGAACGTTGATGCAAAGAAAATTCCGGAAGTCGGGCAGATGATCGTTTTGAAAACGATTTCTCTTGATAAAACGATGTTTACGGTTGAATATAACGGAAAGAAAGACAATATGCCCGTTCAAACCGCAGAAAATATCTGGGTAACAAAATGCTGAGCCCATTATCATCAAACCGGATATCCTCCCGTCTGTTTCTGCTGATTTTCTGTTCTTTTTTCCTTACCTCTTTTACTGTCCCCTTTCTGAATGGTGAAGAGAAAAAGAAGAGTGATAAAAAAGAAGAGAAAGAAGAGAAAAAGGAAGAAAAGAAGAAGAAAGAAAAAAAGGATAAAAAGTCTCCGGAAGATGCTGCTAAAAGCCGTCGTTTGATCCGCCTTGAAAATGATGTAACAGAGGTTGCTGCAAAGCAGTTCAAAGGCTATACAAATCTCCGTAAAGTTCTTCTTTCCAAGAGCGTAACTTCTATTGGAGAAGAAGCCTTTTCCGGTTGTAAAATGCTGGAAGATATTCAGATCCCGAAGTCTGTAGAGAGTATTGGAAAAAATGCCTTTGAGGGCTGCAGCAGACTTTTCAGTATTGAATTGCCGTCCGGTATTACAGAGATTCCGGAAGGAATGTTCAAAAATTGTACTGCACTTTCAAAAATTGTTATTCCGGAAAGTGTCGAAACGATTGGAAAAGGAGCTTTTGAAGGCTGTTCAAGCCTTAAAACGGTTATCCTTTCTTCAAAATTGACAGCGATCGGAGATGAGGCTTTCAAAGATTGTGTGAAACTTGACAGTATAAAACTCCCTGAAAGTGTGACTGATATCGGAGCAAAAGCATTTTTCGGCTGTTTGTCTCTTGGCTCTGTCAATATCCCGACAGGCATGTCTGAATGGAAAAATAACCCTTTTGCCAAATGTCCGCGTCTGACAGTGATCCTGCCGCCGAAGCATCCGGCATTTTTCCAGTACAAGGGGGTAATTTACAGCAATGACAAGACAACCGTTCTTTACTACTCGCCGAGGCTCCGTGTTCCGGCGTATACTCCACCCCGGCAGATCAAAACGATTGGGGCTGGAGCTTTTTCCGGTACATTCCTCCGGACGATCGTGCTGCCGCCGACAGTTGAATCTGTGGAGGAAGATGCCTTTGCATTCTGTCCGAATCTGGCGAATGTTCAGTTCAAGAATCCCGGTGTCTCTCTGTCAAAGAATGCGTTTGCAAACTGTACCGGATTACGCAATATTACATTGCCAGCCCAATGCACAGAATTGCCGGAAGGCATTTTTTCGGGATGTACCCGATTGGCTCAGGTGAAATTTCCTGCCGCTTTGGAAAAGATCGGAGACAAGGCGTTTGCAGAATGCAGCAGTCTGGATAATATCACGCTCCCTGAGAGTGTTGCAGAGATGGGCGTAAGTGTCTTTGAAAAGTGTATCAGTCTTCAGAATATCCGGCTGTCCAAAGCTTTGACAGGGATCAAAAAAGGTGCATTTTCCGGTTGTATTTCCTTGCGGACCATCGAACTGCCTGAGTCAGTGGAGAGCGTTGAAGCGGGGGCTTTTATCAAATGTGATAAGCTCACCAGAGTTGTGACAGCCAATCCCGGCATTGAGAAAGATGATGAAGTTTTTCCCAAGAGAACAAAGATCGTCAAACCGCGCAAGCGGAGATAATTCAACTGTTGTGTACGGATCGTTGTTATGAATGAAGCATTGCCTGTTGCCGATACTTTGAAATATACTTTCCCGGAAGAACTGCCGATCTCTGCCCGTGCCGATGAAATCGCCGCACTTCTGCAGGAAAAACGGATCGTCATCGTATGCGGTGCAACCGGTTCCGGAAAAACGACTCAGTTACCGAAAATTGCCCTGAAAGCCGGGTGCGGCAGACACGGCAGAATCGGTTGTACCCAGCCCCGCAGAATTGCGGCATCTTCCCTTTGCAAACGGGTCTCTTCCGAGCTGAACGTTGCATCCGGAGGGATCGTTGGCTATAAAGTCCGGTTCGATGACAACACCACCAAAGATACGCTTATCAAGTTCATGACAGACGGGATCCTTCTTGCCGAGACAAGAGAGGACCGCCTGTTGCGGCAATATGACTGCATCATCCTTGACGAAGTACATGAGCGGACTCTCAATATTGACTTTCTGCTGGGGTGTCTGAAACTCATCATGCAGAAACGCAATGACTTGAAACTGATCGTTTCTTCTGCGACTTTGGAATCGGGCAGGATCAGTGAATTTTTCGATGGCGCACCCGTTGTGGAAGTGGAAGGAAGAACTTATCCGGTGGAAGATGTCTGGCTCCCTCCGGAAGAGGAAACAGAATTACCGGAAACCGTTGCTGACGGTGTTAAATTTCTTACTGATATGGATCCCCGGGGCGATATCCTTGTGTTCCTGCCCGGAGAACGGGAGATCCGGGAGTGTACCGACATGCTGCGCGGACGCGGCATCCCTCAGGAAAATCTGCTGCCTCTGTTCGGCAGACTCTCTTCCGGAGAGCAGCAACGGGTGTTTTCTCCCTCCGGACACCGCCGTATCATTCTTGCCACCAACGTTGCAGAAACATCTCTGACGATCCCCGGGATCCGTTATGTTGTCGATACCGGTCTGGTTCGCCTCAGCCGTTACAATCCCCGTTCCCGGATTCAGGAGTTGCGTGTGGAAACGGTTTCCAAGGCAAGTTCCATGCAGCGGCGCGGGCGTTGCGGTCGAACCCGTGACGGTATTTGTGTGCATCTCTATTCCGAAGAAGATTTTCAGAATGCGGCAGATTTTACGCCCCCGGAAATTCAGCGGGCTTCTCTTGCAGGTGTGATCCTGCAGATGGCATCTCTCAACCTGCCTCCGCTGGGAAAGTTCCCTCTTGTGGATGAACCGGCTCCGGCTTTGATCCGGGAAGGTTACCGGGCATTGGATGATATCGGTGCTGTTGCCGGACCGGATCACCGGATCACAAAATTGGGCAGGCTGCTCTCTTCCATGCCGGTTGACCCTCATCTCGGAAAAATGCTGTTAGAAGCCAAACAGAAAAAAGTTTTGCCGGAAATGCTTGTGATTGCGGCATTTCTGAGTATTCAGGATCCAGCGGAACGCCCCTTTGAAAAGGCGGCAGAAGCCGATGGCGCACACCGGAAATTTGCTTCGGATAAATCTGATTTTCTCGGGATCCTGACCCTTTGGAATGCGATCCGGAAGGCTTATTCCGAGGCGAACGGTTCCTATCAGGCGATCCGCCGGTTCGCAAAAACAAATTATTATAATTACCGCCGTCTGCGTGAATGGGAAAACCTGGTGGATGACCTCAATGATGTCTTGCCGAACCGTCTGCCCATGCAGGCTAAAAATCTGGTTATTGAACTGGAACGGGTCTCTTACGATGCGTTGCATACTTCCATTCTCAGCGGGATCCCCCGGAATCTCTCCTGCTTTGAGCCGGAACAGAAACTCTATTCCGATATGGCAAGCAAAAAGTTTATCATGTTCCCCGGTTCCGGGATGGCAAAACGGAAAAATACCCCGAAATGGCTAATGTTTTTCTCCCTGATGGAGACCAGCCGGGTCTTCTCCCGCTGCAACGCCGAAGCGAAGCCGGAATGGCTGGAACAGGTCGCTCCGCAGCTGTGTTCAAAAGTCTATGATGCCGCAGAATGGGATCAGGAGAGCGGGTTCGTTTATGCAAGAGAGAAAATCCGTGCCGGAGCCTTGCTGATCCACCCGGGCAGACGCCGTCATTACGGAGCAGTCAACCCCGTTGAAGCCAGAAAAATCTTTATTCAGCAGGGACTTGCAACCGGTCTGGCATATTCCAGAGGAACCTGGCTTGAGAAATTTTCCAAAGAGATCAACCGACTCCGGGATTACGAAATCCGTTTGCGCCGCCCGGACTCTCTCGTGCAGGACGTCTTTCTGGAACAATGGTTTGAAGAACATCTGCCGGAACACATCAATTCCACGGCAGATATCCTCAAAGACTGGATCGCCGTTCATAAAGATTATGCCCCGGACATAAAGATCATGCTGGAAGAGGCGGGCGGCTTTGATCCGAAAGATTATCCCGATTTTCTTGTCTCTTCCGGGGAACGGTTCAAACTCAAATATAAATTTGATCCCGGGGAAAGCAAAGATGGACTTTTTCTCCTTGTTCCCGATGATAATTTGAACTTGCTTGACCGTTATCTGCCAGACTATCTTGTGCCGGGAATGCTTCAGGAAAAAGTGGAATTTCTGCTGAAAACTCTGCCGAAAATGCAGCGGCTCAAACTCAATCCGCTCCGGGAAACTGCGGAATTCTTCGCACTCTCCTGTCAGGACGGAACGGTTTTCACCGATCAACCCCTTACCGATGCGCTGTCAGGCTGGCTGGAAGAAAATTACGATGTCCGCCCAGAATTTGATCCGGAACGTCTGCCGGAACATCTGGTCATGAAACTGGCGATTCTGAACGAAAACGGAAAAATCTCAAAAATCCTGCGGGAATATCCATCGGAACCGGGCAGAAGTTCTGCTTTGGGAGCAACGGTCTCCTCAGTGAAAAAATGGAGTGCTGTTCAGTGCAAAGATTGGCCCGGGGATTTTCCGCAGACGGTCAATATTTCCGGAAAAAGCGGAACCATCGGTTATCCGGCTTTGACTGCTGAGGCTCTGACGGTCGGAACAAGAGTTTTTCTGAAAGAGTGTGAAGCGATCCATTCTCAGCGGCAGGGACTTGTGAAACTTTTCTCGATTCTCCAGCCGGGACTGATGAAACAGTTGAGATCTGGCGCAAAACTTCCCGGAAATATTCTTATGACCTTCTTCATGGAATACAAAGACTGGCAGAGTGATGCCGCTGATAACGCCGTTCTGAAAGGGTTCGGCTGTCCGCCGGAATCCATTCACTCCGAACAGCTTTTCCGGAGTGCATTGGAACGGGCAAGAGGGGAATCCTGGGGCTGTCTGGAAAAAGATTTGCTTTTCCTGAAAGAGATTTTCAGCCTTTACGAAAAACTGCTTCCGTTCTATAAAAAGCTCCGTGGCGATTCCGATTCTGCTATGGAGATCAAAGCTCACTTGAAACTTCTGTTCCGCCCTGGATTCCTGCGTTTTACAGAGGCGTTGGAACATTATCCGCGTTACCTGAAAGCGTTGAGTGTCCGTGCCCAGAGAGCCTCAAATTCTCTTGCCTCCGATGCCGCAAAAGGAGTCGACTTGAAACCATGGATCGAGAAACAGCGTTTAGCGTTGGAGATGGTTCCGGCAGTCCGGACAGCACCCGGCCTGGTTGATTTCTTTCTGCTTGTAGAAGAAGCAAAGATCAACCGGTACGCCCCAGAGATCCGAACTCTTGGAAAAACCGGAACAAGTGCCCTTGAAAAAGCCTGGAACGAAGTCCGTCTTGGCTGAACCATAAAGATGAGGGCATGAGGCAATTTCAAAAGTCTTCAAAAATGGCAGAAAATTCTTGTTGCGATCTGCAAATGGAGCGTTTTCGGTGGTTACCCTGTGGGTAGCCACGCTCAAACTACCATTTCCAACTCATCAACAATCTTTTTTCAGCCAAATTTTGCCGGACTTTTGAAATTACCTCGGCATATTAATTTTTTGCATAAAAATTGATATGCCGCAAAAAGGTTTGAAAAAAGAAAAGAGGGGCTCGGGGAGAAAAGAGAAAAACTTTCCTTATAAAGTTTTTCTTTTGTCTCCCCGTTCTCTTTTTTAATTTCCCCGTTCTTTCTCCTGCATACGGAGAAGATGGGTATATTCGCATTGGAAATCGGGTTCCAGTCCCAGCAGGGGGGCAAGTTCGGAATAGAATCTGCGATGTCCGAATTCATTCGGATGAAGACCATTGCCCATGAGCATGATGAGTTCTCCGCTGTAACGGCATTCTGTTGAGGCTTTCCACAAGCTGTAATGATCCAGACAGGGGATATTCAACTCTTTGGAGATCTCTACGACAGCCGCCATGAATTCCGGCTTGGAGGCGTTCCAGCTGGGGTCTTCTTTTCCGTTCCTCATATCAATTGCCGGATTGGAAGTCCGGGTGATGACTGCGGGGATCTGTTCTTTCAGAATGGTAAGAAGTTTCCGGTAATTTTCCTTGAACTCTTCCAGCGAGCCGCTGTTGGAATCGTTGGAGCCCAGAGTTACGATGACCACATCCGGATGGAAGCGCAGGACATCCCGATCCAGCCGTGCGAGAGCTTTTTTCACGTCATCGCCGCTGTGTCCGCTGTTGACAGGCGTGATCCCTGCATAACGGGTATAGGCGTTGCATGCGATCATGGAGAGGTAATTTCTTCCGTTTGACCAGTGGTTGAACTCCGTGTTGGAGTCTCCCAGAGCAACAAGAGTAATATGTTTTCCGAAAAATTGTTTCAGACATTCTGCGGGTTCTGTCATAATTTCACCTCGATCCGTTCTCCTTTGCGGAATATTCCCTTCCAAAGAAGCAGATGCTCCTTTGGATCCCAAGTCAGTTCAAAATTGTTTTCCTGCCGTGATTTCCATGCGGGATTCCGTTCTGCATAAAAGCGGAGAACGGCGTGTCGGTCCGCATCGACAGTGAAGCTGATCCCGTTATTTTCATATTTGAAATCAGAGATGGGCAGATCCTCCGCCTGCAGGAAGAGCAGCGGAGTGGAACTTCTGTCGCAGCGTTTGAACTCAAGAAGGTTATTTTCATCCTTTGCGGCATCTGCAGGGAGCTGAAGCGTTCCGGGGATCAGCGTTCCATTCAGAAAGAGTTGTGCGGAATCTCCTGTTCCGGAAATTTCTATGTCAAACATCTTGTCTTTCATGCAGAATCCATTGATTTTCCGTGATTTGCTGCCGGGTGCGGGCAGATAATTCAAGCCGCCGCGATGATATTCGATTCCGGCAACTCCGCTGACGAGAGCTTTGATCGCTCCTGTTGCAGAGAAGGTCTGCCAATCAGCGAGCTGACTCTGGTCGCCCGGACAGCCGGTAAAATTGAACGTTTCAACAGCGGTTCCAGTCTCTTCATACTTTTTCAGATAAGCCGTCATAACACGGTCGGCTTCGGAGGGAAGACCGCCCATGCGGGCAAGCTTGCATTCGTGTCCGAGGTGCTGGTTCATGTGACAGGAGTGCCACATTTCGCAGGGGATCATACTGTCCAGCGGCACGGCACGGTGTCCGGTGGTATGGTAGAGTCTTGAAGCCTGGAATTGCGCCAGATTTTTGATCACCGGCTGAAGCAGTTCTTTCCCGTGGGTGTAATCCAAACCAAGCGTATTGGTGTTCTGATAGACATCAATACCCGGCTTCAATTCTCTCGTAACAGCCTGACGCAGATATCCGTCCTGTTGATGATAGAAGACATCCAGATAATGTTCTGCAGCTTTCTCTGCCTGCGATCCATACCGATCTGCATCGTCATTCTCGCCAAGATCCAATGCGATGTTCCGCATACACTGGAGAGAATTGTGCCACCAGCTGTTGGTGCAGCATGCGAAGAACTCCCCGGAAAAACCTGCCTGCAGAGAGTTGTCATTTCCCACGCTGTAACGGGTCGGGAAAAGCCCTGTCTTTGCATCACTGCGGCTGATGAAATCATCATAGACCGGCTTCAGTTTTTCATAAATTTCCTGTTCAAAAGCAAGATCATTATCAAAGCCGAGGATCTCATTCAGCACCATCGGGAGCTGCAAGCCGATCCACTCATAGCAGGAGACTCCGTAGCAGGTGGAGATGTACCGCAATGCTTTCTTTGCGATATCGACCTGTCCGAGCATCAGGAAATCCCGGATCGGATAAACGTGATCCCACATGGCAAAGAAGCCGAACTTACCGGCTGCGGCTTTGATGGCACACTCTTTTTCATTTTCGCCCAACAGCATGGCAAACTGCCACTTGCGGTAATCTTCTGCAAAGGCGGCGGCGTTTGCCATATCTTCAAAGTCAAGCGCAAATTTGGATTCCGGGAACGGATCCGGTTTGACCGGTTCGGCGCACATCTGTTTTGCCAGAGCAACCGCTTCGGCACGGTCAAAGGCGATCCCGAAGCCTAGTTTCAGATTTTCTGTTACAGCCGGAGAGTCCATTTCCAGCAGCCAATAGAGGGGCGTTTCCTGCACAGAACATCTCTGACTGCCAGTCAATACAAAATAAACCTTCCGGTCTTTCCAGAGATCTTTCCGGCTGTATTCCATGACAAAGGTATTTTCATCGGGAGAGAATACGGCGGAAGTCAAATTCTGTTCGACTTTTCCGTTTTCGGGGAAGGGGATCTCTTCGGAAATACCCATCCGTTTCAAGTCTTCGCCGGTAAAACGGCAATGGCTTTTCCAACTTCCAACGACCTGATTTTTCATGGTCTTCAGCGTCCCTTCCGGAACATTTGTCTTCCGCAGCATAACGGAAAACGGTCTGTTGGAAAAAGGCTTGAACTCCATACTGAAACAGTTCTGTTTCATACGGAGAGAGGAGCGTTCCGCAAGATAACCGTTCGGGAACCATTCACTGTCAGCAGGCACAAAATCCCGGCGCAGTCCATTGTCATCTTCCTGAAAGAAGTTGACCGCCGGAGCCATGCGCATTGACTGGAAATGTGTTCTGCTGAAAAATGGAACGGCATGCCTGTCCGGGTAATTTTTTCCTTCAAACTCCCGGATCTCGAGCCAGCCGATATAATCCAGATTTCCGTAACGTTCCACACGAAGCGTCAGAGGACCGTTGGTAAAAGTACGGTACTCTGTCGGGAATTCTCCTTTTCTTTTCATGAAATACCCTTTTCTGATAAATCAGCCGCGGATGATTTTCAGGAGTTCATCACGGCGTTTTTCCATATCTTCTTTCTTTTCCGCTTCGACGATGAGGCGGAGCAGAGGTTCTGTATTGGAACAGCGGATATTGAACCACCAATCCTTGTATTCCACAGAAATTCCATCCAGTTCAAACATGTTGCCATCGGCATAATCAGCTTTGATCTTTGCAAGAATGGGGGCAACATCTGCGACTTTGGAGTTGATTTCCCCGCTGGAGAAATATTTCCGCAGAGGTGCAACCAGTTCGCTGACTTTCTGATTCTTTTTGCAGATCAGGTTTGCCAGTTTGATCACTGCAAGTCCCTGAGATTCCGCAACAAAGTTTTCTTTGAAGTAGTAATGACCGGAAAGTTCTCCGGCAAAGACAGCATCGTTTTCACGCATCTGCTGTTTGATGAAAGCGTGTCCGACACGGGACATGAGGGCGCGTCCGCCGTTTTCTTCGATACATTCCCGAACTGCACGGCTGCTTCTCAAGTCGTAAAGAATGGTGGTCTTTTCGCCGTTTGCAGCGGGTTCACTGAGAATATCCTGAGCAATCAGGGCGGTGAAAAGGTCCATGGGGATGATTTCTCCCTTGTCATCGACGAAACCGCAGCGGTCGGCATCACCATCGAAAGCAGCCCCGAAATCAGCACCGACTTCCACGACTTTTTTACGGATCGCATCAAGCGTTTCTGTATGGAGCGGGTTAGCTTCGTGGTTCGGGAAAGTACCATCCAGTTCGCGGTACATGGGGACGATTTCAAAGAGATCTTCGATTCCGGCGATTTCATAGGATCCCATGGCGTTTGCAAAGTCCGCAACAACTTTCAGCTTACGGTCCATTTTTGCATAGCCGCGCAGGAATTTTTTATAATCAGCACTGATGTCGTAGGTGGAAATGGTTCCTTTGACATCGGAGACTGGGAAGTTGTTTTCTTCCACGAGCTTCTGAATATCAGCGATTCCGGTTGCTCCGCTGATGGGAACGTCATCTTTCCGGCAGAGTTTGAAACCGTTCCATTCACGGGTGTTGTGAGATGCTGTGATCATGATGCTGCCATCTGCTTTGAGAACGCCGTTTGCATGATACGTCTGGGGAGTGGAGCAGAGTCCGAGGTCGACGACATCGCAGCCCTGTTCGGTGATCCCTTTTGCCAGCGCATTGAACAGCGGCACAGAGTGCGGGCGC